>JBBQWK010000158.1:0-4930 GCA_038210695.1 Alphaproteobacteria bacterium | reverse complement strand
CCATAAAAACAGCCCCGGGGAACTGGGGCTTTTTTTATTCCTGTCATCCTGAACGAAGTGAAGGATCTCCCTTTCTTGCTGCGGCACGAAGGGAGATTCTTCGCTGCGCTCAGAATTACAATGTTTATTACATCCCCGGCTTGCGCGGGTGGATGTTGGGGCCGGGGGCGGGGGTTTTGAGGGCTTCGGCGAGTTCGGCCTTCGCGGTATCGAATGCGGTGCGGAGGCCGGCGGAATCAAGGTTCTGGAAGACCAGCGGTTCATCCTTCGCCGCCGCCTTGATGCTCTCGGCAATTTCCTCGCGCGAGGCGGGCAGGTTGCCGGATTTAATCGCGGCGGTGAGGTCCTGCATCATGACGGTGCCAAGCGCGACGGAAACCTGCGCGAAGTTGGTCGGTAGCGCGGCGTTGGGCTTGGCAGAAAGCATTTCGTTGATGACGACCTGAACTTCGGGGCTGTAATCCGTTTCAAAGCGCGATGCTTCATCCAGCAGATAGGGCGGCGCAAGGGCGATGACGGAGGCCACCATCAGCGCCTCTTTTTCCGCCGCCGGGCGCGCCACGGCGCTTTCAATCACTTCCGCAATGCGCGTCTGCACGTCTTTCAGCGCCGGCGGCGTCGCGCTCTCCAAAAACTTGAACAGACCGTCCTGCTCATCAAACGCGCGCTGGAGGAGGGGATATTTGGAAACGAGGTCTTGTGCCATCGGAAATTGCTTTCAGTACAAGGGGTTCATGAAATTTGAATTACCGTATTCCCCCAGCCGCCACTTGTCAATTAGCCATAAACCGAAGCAATGCCAGTGGGTTAACGGAAGTAAAACCGACCTTTGATAAGCTTAAGGAGAACACCAATGTGTGGAAGGATTCGCGGAAGTGAAGAAGATAATTCTAGCAGCATGGGTGATCATTGGGGCAGGTCACTTGGCGCAGGCAGAAACTGTTGGTGATGTGTATCCAGATATCTCTTCAGTGCCTGCGGTACTTATTGAGCCTATGCGGAACACCTATCTTTACGAAGAAACCTATTTGGATAAAATTCTACAAATGGTTCGCTGCGCAAATAGCACGCATCAATATGCAGAGCAGAAAGATATAGAAACAGAAATAAAGCGGCGCGAATTGATAGATCATATGTCAGCGATCGCGCAGGTCATGCAGTATGACATGGACGCGGACGGCGTTGTCACGGCTGCCGAAATCATAGAAGGAAGACAAATAACTTTTGGCGATACAGGGCGGCAAGAGGAATTTAGGCGACTGTCTGATAAAATGATGAAAAACTATGATGATAACAAAGATGGAAGGATCACGCTGAAGGAACTAGCGAATTATAAAGTTAATGATGAGAATTTACCCAGTGAACTGCAATATCTAAAAGCGCTTCTAGAGCTAGATCCCAATCGCGATGGTAAACTTACCGTTGAGGAACTCAGCGTGCTGGCTCGTAAAGCTTTCCGTACTGTAGACGAAAATAAGAACGGAATTTTGGATTTTGATGAACTTGAAAAAATTCGCGCGGTGCCTATACACGACGTAAATTTATCCCCCAACATAGATACAAACGCCAAAGGTGAGACACAAAAACAGCCTCAATAGCTTTCGCTATGGAAGCTGTTTTGTTTCCATCAATACTTAGTTAAGCCGCAGGTCCGCCTGTGCCGGTTTTCGGCGTTGCCGTGACAGCAGCTGCGACGGCGACGACAGGTTTATTGTCGTTGCCAAGCGCGTTACCGAAGTCTTGGGTCAGGCCAATTTTCGCGTCCGGTGCGGCAGGGGCTTTGGGGGCTTCTGCGGCGGGCGGGTTGAGAAGAATTTTTTTCAGGGTCACGTAATCCGTTTTACCTGTCGGGAGTTTCGGCAGTTCGGCGATGACGTGGATGTCGGGGTTTTTCGGCAGGCCGAGGATGGACCGGCCGATTTCCTGTGCGGCTTTGGCAAGCGCTTCGCGCTTCAGCAGCGGGTCGGTCGTGAACAGCACAATGGCGTCGCCGCTTTCGGGGTCCTGGCGCAGCACGGTTGCGTTGCCGACGTCTTTTTTGAGCGATGCTGCATTTGCCACCACTTCAACTGCATCGAGGGAAACCATTTCGCCGCCGATTTTGGCGAAGCGTTTGGCGCGGCCCGCCAGCTTCACGAAGCCTTCCGGCGAGACGGTAACGATATCGCCAGTATCGTGCCAGCCGCCCTTCGGCGCGTCGATAACGCCGGGGTTGTCGTGCTTCAGGTAGCCGAGCATGACGTTGGGGCCGCGGATGGAGAGTTTGAATGCGTTCTCCATATCCGGCACTTCTTCCATGCGGGTTTCAACGCCGGGCAGGAATTTGCCGACCGTGCCGCGCTTGTGGGCGCCGGGCACGTTCATGGCAACGCCGGGCGCTGCTTCCGACAGGCCGTAGGCGTTGTTGACGCGCACGTTGAAGCGGTCGACGTAGGTGTCATAGGTTTCATCCTGCAGGCGTTCCGCGCCGGCAAAAACCATGCGGAGGCCGGAGAAGTCTTTATCCGTCGCGTTGCGGGCATAAAGGTTCAGGAAAGTATCGGTGCCGAACATGATCGTCGTGTCATAGAAATAGACGAGCTTCGGGATGTTCTTGCCATCCAGCGGGTTCGGGAACTGGAAGCTGCGCACGCCCTTCAGCAGCGGCATGATCATGCCACCCGAGAGGCCAAAGGAGTGGAACACAGGCATGCAGTTGAAGATTTTATCGTTCGGCGAAATCGGCGTCACCGCATGCACCTGCGAAATATTGGCGAGCAGGTTGGTGGATGACAGCACCACGCCCTTGGGCGGGCCTTCGGAGCCGGAGGTGAAGATGATGGCAGCCGGATCGCCACCCTTCGCCGCGTCCTTCGGGCAGAAGAAGCCGTAGGAGCGCACCAGCGCCTTGATTTTGGTGCCGAAGCCGATTTTTTCCTTCAGGTCTTCAAGGTAAACGATTTTGCATTTGTCTTTTAAGGCATCGATTTTTTCTTCCAGCTTCGCCAGTTCGACGAATTTGCGCGAGGTGACGATGGTTTCAAGGCTGGCGGTTGTGGTGTAGGACAGCATGTCCGTCTTTTCCGCTTTCGCGTTCAGCATCGTTGGTACGCGGCCAAAGGCTTGCAGCGCGAAGAAGGAAACGGCAGCCCCCTTCGAGTTCGGCAGCAGGAAGCCGACGTTTTCGCCTTTTTTGGTTTCACCGGCGAGCTTTTCGCCAAGCGCATAAACCGCCGTCAGCATCTTGCCGTAGGCAAGGGGAACGCCGTCGGTATCATCCAGAATTTCGCGCTTGCGGCCAAAGTTGCGGGCGGCGTCGTGCAGCGCATCCACCAGCGTGCGGTTGGGGTCAATCGCCTTCACCGGCATTTCCTGGAAGATTTTTTCCAGCTGGTCGTCGCGCATCTTGCGGCGCGCACGGCCCGTGACGGTTTCGGGAATGTCGAGCTTCACCGGCGGCATGATGGAAACAGAAAGCTTCGGGAACAGCTTGTGCGGATAGCTCTTCAGGCGCGTTGCGCCAAGGCCGAGGAAGTTGAGGCCGTCCATATAGATAGGAACGATATTCGCATCGGCTGAGTCAGCAACCGTGCCGGCGCCGCCGAAGACCTGCATCAGCGTGCCGGTGGCGGTCAGTTTGCCTTCCGGGAAGATCATCACCGGTTTGCCGGCCTTCGCCAGCTTCGTCAGCTCGCGGATGGCTTGGGGGTTGGTGGTGTCCATGGGGTGGAAATCAATGCGCTTGATGAAGAGGCGCATCAGCGGGTTCTTGAGCAGCTTGTTGTACATGCCGGTGTCGATGGCGAAGGAGGGGGAAACCGGCAGCGCCGCGCCCAGCAGCAAACCATCAATAAATGAAACGTGGTTGGCGATGATCAGCGTCGGTTTGCCTTCCAGCCCTTTGAAATTTTCCGCGCCCTTGATAGTCGCGCCGAAAAGGGTGCGGAAGGTGAAGCGGAGACCCGCGCGGAAAGCCTTGTCACCCTGACGGCCGAGCCAGGATTTTTGCGGCACTTTATAGCCGTCGTCTTTTTCGACTTGTTCGGCGGGTGCTGGGGTGGCTATTTTTTCGGCTTCTGCGGCGGCGGGCGTGATGGAATCAGGCATTGAATAAGACCCTCTTGAATTTTTTGAATCGGCTTTTTTATGACATCACGTTTTGCCAAGTATTATGCCTAATGTCAACCAGGGGTTTCGGGAAAATTCTTGTAACATTGTTCTAAAATTACCGTCTTGACCGCTTTTCATAAACTTCTATAGTGACGCCTTGTTTTTCAAAGGGAGATTCCCCGCCTATGCTGTCCCCACGCGACCTGTACGCCCGCGCCAAATTCATCTGCAGCATCAAAACCGGCCGCCTGCTGGATGGCGAGGGCAACGAACATTGGTTCTTCCACTGGAAGCCCCACCGCGCGGAAGAAGACGGGCCCGCCTTCATCGGCAAAAGCGGCACGAAAAAATGGTACCGCTACGGCGACCTGCACCGCGAGGGCGGTGCCGCGATCGAATGGGCGGACGGCGGCAAGGAATTCTACAAACTCGGCCAGCGCCACCGCGATGACGGCCCTGCGATCGAGCGCGCAGTTGGCGAAAACGAATACTGGAAAGACGGCAAGGTCTGGCCCGAAGGCAAACCCGCCGCCCAGAAAATCGCCGCCGTAAAAAAAGAAGCCGAGATCGAGCAGCAGGTGCAGCAGGCAACGGTTGTCAGCAACAACAATTTGCAAACCCTGCAAACCGTCCGCTTCAAAAAACCGCCACCCAGCTTGAAACCCTGATGTCCTTAGGCATTTATTAACGGTTCTGGGTTATTATTCTCCATAACCATTAAATCCATAGTCCCGTTCTTGACGCCGCCGATAAAGGGGAAATAAACGTGACGCTCGGATCCACAGAATCAAACGAACAATATACGCAAAGCGTCGCATGGACAGCGCTCCACAACGGTAAC
>JBBQWK010000157.1:0-4968 GCA_038210695.1 Alphaproteobacteria bacterium | reverse complement strand
GATGCGGCGGACGCGCTGGCCGTTGCCATCTGCCACGCCCACCACGGCATGACCAAGGCGAAGCTCGGCGGCATTATGTCGGGGGGCGTTCGATGATTGCGAAACTCACCGGCCTTATCGACAGCGTCGGGCTTAATAATCTTATTCTGGATGTGAATGGCGTCGGTTATCTCGTCAACGCCTCGGCGCGCACGTTGTCGCGCATTGGCTCTACCAAGGGTACGCCTATCAGTCTTCAGATCGAAACCATTGTGCGCGAAGACGCCTTTCTGCTCTACGGTTTTGCCGATGCGGCGGAAAAAGAATGGTTCCAGATTTTATGCACCGTGCAGGGCGTTGGCGCGAAAGTGGCGCAGGCGATTTTAAGCGTCGTGCCGCCGGAGCAATTGCCGCTCGTCATCGCCTCGCAGGATAAAGCCGTGCTGCGGCAGGCGGATGGCGTGGGCGACAAACTCGCCGTGCGCATTGTGACGGAGCTAAAGGAAAAAGCCGGCAAAATGGCGCTTGGCGCTGCGGCGCAGGCAAAAGTTATTGACGTACAGGGCAAGGCGAAGGGCGGCGGTATCGCCGCACTGCCAAAATCCGCCAGCAACGATGCCGTATCTGCGCTCATCAACCTCGGCTATGGCCGCGCGGAAGCTTTCGGCGCCGTCGCCAACGTCATGCGTGACCGCGGCGATGATATCGCGCTCGGCGACCTTATCCGCGAAAGCCTCAAGGAGTTAAGCGCGTGACGACTACTCCGAAACCCCAGCGCGATATTGACCCCGCGCATCTGCCCGTGAAGGATGTGGAGGAAGCCTCCATCCGCCCCCTGTCGCTTAGCGAATTTATCGGCCAGAAAAAAACACGCGAGAATTTGAAAGTTTTTATCGAGGCGGCCAAGCAGCGCAACGAACCGCTCGACCACGTTCTGCTCTTCGGCCCGCCCGGCCTTGGCAAGACAACGCTGGCGCAGATTGTGGCCAAGGAAATGAACGTCGGTTTCCGCGCCACCTCCGGCCCCGTTATTTCCAAGGCGGGCGACCTTGCCGCCATTCTCACCAACCTGCAGCCGAATGATGTGTTGTTCATCGACGAAATTCACCGCCTCAATTCAGCGGTGGAAGAAATTCTTTATCCGGCCATGGAAGACCGCCAGCTGGATTTGATCATCGGGGAGGGGCCTGCCGCGCGTTCCGTCCGCATTGATCTGCCGCCCTTTACGCTGGTGGGTGCAACCACACGCTCCGGCCTGATTACGCGGCCGTTGCGGGAGCGCTTCGGCATTCCGCTGCGGCTTGAGTTTTACCAGCCGGATGAACTGGCGCAGATTGTGTCACGCGGTGCGAAAATCCACGGCATGGATATCACGCCGGAAGGCGCATTTGAAATTGCCAAACGCTCCCGCGGCACGCCGCGTATCGCCGGCCGCCTGACGCGCCGCGTGCGCGATTTTGCGTTGATAGCAGGCTCGAAACAGGTGGATGCAAAAGCGGCGGATGCAGCCCTCTGGAAGCTGGAGGTTGATTCAACCGGCCTTGACAGCATGGATCGCCATTATATGCGCTGCATCGTCGACAATTACGGCGGCGGCCCCGTCGGCGTTGAAACCATCGCCGCCGCGCTATCGGAGCAGCGCGATGTGCTGGAAGAAACCGTCGAGCCCTACCTGCTGCAATGCGGCCTCATCATCCGCACCCCGCGCGGCCGCATGATCTCCGACAGCGGCTACAAATACCTCGGCCTTCCGCTCCCCAAAAACGTGCGCGACCGCCAGATGGCGCTCGAGATTGATTTGCCTGCGGATGAAGACGTTGCGTTATGAGTGACGTCCACCATCTCCCCACCCGCGTCTACTATGAAGACACCGATGCTTCCGGCATCGTCTACCATGCCAGCTACCTGCGCTTTGCGGAGCGGGGGCGGACGGAGATGTTGCGGGCGGCGGGGTTTGAACATGCGGCTATTCTGCATGAAACGGGCACGACTTTTACCGTAATATCTATGCAGATTAATTTTAAGCAACCTGCCAAGCTTGATGAACTTTTAAGCGTCCAAACCCGTATGTCGTCGGTCGGTGGCGCGTCTATGGAGATGGTTCAGGAGATAAAACGCGGTGAAACGCTGCTGGTAGATATAAAAGTCAAAATCGCTTGTATTGATAAGCGCGGGAAAGCTGCTAGATTACCAGAAGCGGTTCGGGTGTTGTTTAAGTCCTAGGGATTTTCAAAGACATAATATAGCGCTGATGACTGCGCCGGTCTAAAACCGGCATGCCGGCTGAAACATGATTCAATTTTTGCTTTGAGGACTAAACATTATGGACCCCACCATTCCCATTCAGGCCAGCCAGCTCGCCGGTACTGTCGCGCATCATGACCTCTCCATCACCTCGCTGTTCTGGCAGGCGGATATTGTCGTCAAGATCGTGATGTTCATCCTCGCGGCATCGTCGATCTGGTGCTGGGCGATCATCATCGACAAATGGGTGACGTTCAAATCCATCAACATCAAGGCGCAGAAATTCGAAACGTCTTTCTGGTCGGGGGAGGCGCTTGAGAAACTCTACAAGCGCATCTCCGCAAAACCCGGCGATCCCATGGGCCGCACCTTCTGCTCCGGCATGAATGAATGGAAACTCACCGTCGACAGCAACGCCAATTTTGACGGCGACCTGCGCGCAGGGCTGCAGCAGCGCATTGACCGCGCCATGTCCACCTCCATCAACCGCGAGATCGGCACGCTGGAGCGGTATCTCACCTTCCTCGCCACCGTCGGCTCCACCGCGCCTTTCATCGGCCTCTTCGGCACGGTCTGGGGCATCATGGGCAGTTTCTCCGCCATTGCAGGTTCGCAGAACACCAGCCTTGCCGTTGTGGCGCCCGGTATTGCAGAGGCATTATTTGCGACCGCGATCGGCCTCGTCGCCGCTATTCCGGCCGTTGTCGCCTATAACAAATTCTCGACCGATCTTGGCCGTTATCAGGACAGGCTCGATGCTTTCTCCGCGGAATTCAGCGCGATTTTGAGCCGCCACCTTGAACAGCGCGGCCAGAACAATAACGCCGCCGCGCAGGCCGCCGCGTAATGGGGGCGAAGCTTGCAGGACGCAGCCGGGGAACAAGGCGTTCCCGCGGCGTGATGGCTGAGATTAACGTGACGCCGATGGTGGACGTCATGCTTGTCCTCCTCGTCATCTTCATGATCACAGCGCCGCTGCTTTCCGCCGGTGTTGCCGTTGACCTGCCGAAGGCAAAGGCCAAGGCTGTGTCGCAGCAGGATGACAAGCCGATTGAAATTTCCCTGACCGGCAAGGGCGAGATTTACATGGGTGATACGCGCGTGACGGCGGACCGCCTGACCGGCATGCTGCAGGCGATTGCCGCCGAAACAACCGACCGCCGCGTCTATATTAAAGCCGACCAGAAGCTCGACTGGGGCAAGATTGCCGGCGTGATGGCGACGGTACAGACCTCCGGCTTCACGAAAATTTTGCTGGTCACAGACCCGACAACGAAAGCGCATTAAATGGTGGCTCTGGAGACAGAGATGCGCAAAAGCTCGCTCACTTTGGCGATCGGGCTGCATGTGCTGGTGATTGTCGCCAGCATCATCAGCTTTCCGTGGCTGAAGAAGGACTTCGAGATCCCGACGGCTGTGTCGGTCGAGCTCGTCGATATTTCACAAATGGCTCAGACGGTAAAGGTTGCGCCGAAGCCCGTGAAGGAAGAGAAGAAGGAAGAAAAACCACCCGAGAATAAACCGCCACCTGCGCCGACCAATACGGCGACGGAGCCTGTGACGCCCGTCAAGGAAAAGGTCGACGAGAAAAAAGAAGAGCTAAAAAAAGACGAAGTCCTCGTCGACGAAAACGCGCCGCCGGAAAAGAAGATCGAGAAAAAAGACGAGAAAAAGAAAAAGGTGACGCAAGCGCCGCCGCAGAAAGATTTCACCTCCGTCCTTAAAAACCTCGCCGCGCAAAAGGAAAAGCCAATTCCGGCGCCGGCGACGCCTGACATTAAAACCGATTCCACGCCAACGCCCGGCCAGAACCTGCCCATCGGCCCCAAGATGACGATGACGGAAATGGACGCGCTGCGTGTGCAGCTGCAGGGCTGCTGGAACGTGCCGATCGGCGCGAAAGATGCCGATAAACTGCAGGTCGATATTTTTATGGTTATCAGCCCCGAGCGCACATTGCTTTCTGCCAAGGTCGTAGATAGTTCCCGCTATAACAACGATAGTTTTTTCAGGGCGATGGCGGATAGCGCGTTACGCGCCGTGCGAAATCCGTTATGCTCGCCTTTCCAGCTGCCGCCCGATAAATACGAAACGTGGAAGGCGACAACGGTAACTTTCGATCCGAGCCAAATGTTCTAATACCAGATGTTTCGATAATAGATGAGGACACCATGAAGAAGTTTTTTGCCGCCCTGTTTTTCTCGGCCCTTGTGCTGACGGGTTATTCCCAGTCCGCTAAAGCAGAACTCCATATCACCGTCGGCAGCGGCGAAGTACGCCCCATGCCCATCGCACTGCCGGCCTTCAGCGGCAAGTCAGGCGAAGACAATGAAATGGGACGCAACATGACGCAAGTCATCTCGGATGACCTTGCGCGCTCCGGTCTGTTCAAGCCGCTCAACCCCAATTCGTTTATTCAGGATGCCGCCGCAGCGGCTGTCAGCCCCAACTTCGGCGAATGGCGCTCCGTCAACGCGGAAGCCCTTGTGACCGGCCTGCTCACCAAAGCCGGCGACAAAACCCGCGTTGAATTCCGCCTCTGGGATGTGACCGCGCAACAGCAGATGGTCGGCACCGCCTATTCGACAACGCCCGGCAACTGGCGTCGCATCGCGCACATTATTGCCGACGCTATTTACCACCGCATCACCGGTGAAGATGGCTACTTCGACTCCCGCATCGTCTATGTCTCCGAAACCGGCCCGATGACGCAGCGCGTGAAGCGCCTTGCAATCATGGACCAGG
>JBBQWK010000156.1:0-4970 GCA_038210695.1 Alphaproteobacteria bacterium | reverse complement strand
TTCAGCTTCATGACCTGATCGAAGTATTTCTTCTGCTCGTCAATCTCGCCGCGCAAATCGGTGTTGCGGTTGCGGCGCACGGCGACGACGCGGATAAAGCCGTCGATGATCTGCGAGAGCGACTTGCTCTGCAGGTGGACGTTGAGGCGGTTCATGTCGCGGAAGTCGGTCGACACCACATCCCACGAGGCGGGATAGTTGAACTTGATCGAGTCAACAAGGGTAAAGACCTTCTGCTCCTCGATCGGGTCTTCCTTGGGGTAGAGAATGCGGAAACTGTCGATCGTCTTTTTCTGCAGGTACTTCACGTAGTCCTTCAGCGGCAGGGGGGAGCGGAAGGTCGCCACCAGCACGAAGGAGCCGCTGATATGCGCGGTGGCATATTCGTAGGTGCTGGGCGCGCCGTTAATGCCGGCGGAAACGTAATAGGCGGAAGCGTTTTTGACGCCATCCGCCGTCACATCGCTTTGCAGCGACCAGCCGTTGGAGAGGAAGTAGTTTTTCAGCCAGCTGCGCGCCGTAATTTCATGCTCTAAATGCAAAGCCTGCACGACAATTTCAACCTGCAGCGTGCCGATCATGGGGCTGGTGTAGCGGGCGATGTCGCCGATGATCGACTGGGTGGATGAATCCTGCACCGATTGCGCAAGGTCTGCTTCCGTCCAGTCTTTCGGGATCGAGATTTCAAATTCAAGTTCGGCGCGGCTATAGGGCATCATGCCGTAGGGCTTGGTCATGGTAGCGAAGGTAGCGTCATCGTGGATCGGGTGTTCCTTCGGCGCGGCGGCGACCGGCTTTTTATCTTCGCCGAAGCCGAACAGCACGCGGCTGAGCAGCGGGTTTTGCGCTTTGCCGGCGGCGGGCAGTGCGGCTGCATAGGCACTGAAGCCAATGCCAAGCGCGAAGACGGCGGCAATTGCGCCTAACACGGCGGCGCGGAAGATTTTATTGGAGCGGAAACTCATGATTTCGGAACCTCGGTCGGCTGCTGGGGGTCACGGGAAATAGGAATGGGTTTGCGGTCTTCGTCGATGGCGACATAGGTGAACTTGCCTTCCGTCACCTTGCGCGCCTCGGAATCTCCCATGCGGGAGCGTGCCCAGCTTTCGATGGTCACGGTTATCGATGTGCGGCCAATGCGCTCCACATGCGCATAAAAGCTGACCTCGTCGCCAACGTGGACGGGCGCCTTGAAGGTCATGGCCTCGATGCCGACGGTAGCGATACGGGAGCGGGATTTTTGGGTGGCAACAACGGCGCCTGCCAAGTCCATCTGGGACAGGAGCCAGCCGCCGAAAATATCCCCGTTGGCGTTCGCATCTGCCGGCATGGCGATGGTGCGAAGGGCGGGGCAGGTATCGTAATCCGGCTTGTCGCGGGACATAATGATATTGCTCATTCCGTTAAAAAGACTGGTTTTTCTACGCCCCTTCATTATATAACGCGGCGGGCAGCGATGTCCATGAAGCGCTAAAGGGCGGCTTTGAAGGGTTGCGCAGGCTGTTCAAAATCACTAGATTACATGAATCATAGGGAAAACCGGGAAGACAACGTGGCAAATCCGAGCTCCAAGCAAGACTATTCGGCCGAAGACATCGAGGTACTGGAAGGCTTAGAGCCCGTCCGTAAACGCCCCGGTATGTACATTGGCGGTACGGACGAGCGCGCCATGCACCATCTGGTCTCCGAAATTCTCGACAACGCGATGGATGAAGCCGTTGCCGGTTACGCGTCCCGCATTGAAATTCACCTTGGCACCGGCAACCGCGTCCGTATTCGGGATAATGGCCGCGGCATTCCTGTCGACAACCACCCCAAATTCCCCGGCAAATCGGCGCTTGAAGTCATTTTCACCACGCTGCACTCCGGCGGCAAGTTCAGCGGCAAGGTTTACAATACCTCAGGCGGTCTGCACGGCGTCGGCTCTTCCGTCGTCAACGCCCTCTCGACGGAGCTGAATGTCGAAGTTTTTAAAGACAAAGAACACTACCAGCAGATTTACAGCCGCGGCAAACCGACGACCAAGCTTAAAAAGCTGGGCGCGACCAAAGAACGCGGCACGCAGGTGACCTTTGTGCCGGACGTGGAAATTTTCGGCTCCAGCGCCGAATTCAGCCCCATGGTCTGCTACAAGCTTGCGCGCTCCAAAGCTTATCTCTATCGCGGCGTCGAGATTGCATGGAGCTGCGATGAGGCGGTTTTAAAAACTCACCCCGGCGTGCCACTGGAAGAAGTAATCAAGTTCCCGAACGGGATACTGGATTATCTTTATTCACTCGTTGAAGGCAAAACCTCCCTGACTCCCAAGCCGTTTTATGGCTCCGTCGAATTCCCGGATGGCGAAGGCCGCTGCGAATTTGCCATTGCCTGGACGGAAGAGGAGGAAGAAGGCTTCCTCACCTCGTACTGCAATACCATCCCCACACCGGAAGGCGGCACGCACGTGCAGGGCCTGCGCTCGGCGCTGTCCAAGGGCCTTAAAAACTACGCGGATATGGTTAATAACAAGAAGGCAGGTATTCTGACGCCGGATGATATTTTCGGCTCTGCCACCGTTCTGCTGTCCATTTTTATCCGCGAGCCGCAATTCCAGGGCCAGACCAAGGAAAAGCTGACGTCCTCCAACGCCACCCGCCTGATCGAAGGCTCGGTGAAGGACAATTTCGAGCATTGGCTGACCGGCGACAATGCCGCTGGCAAATACTTGCTCGACTATCTTATTCAGGTGGCAGAAGAACGCCGCCGCGCCAAAGACCAGCACGAAATGTCGCGTAAGTCCGCCACGCGCAAACTGCGCCTGCCGGGCAAGCTCTCGGATTGCTCGAGAAAAACATCTGAAGGTACTGAAATCTTTATCGTTGAAGGGGATTCCGCCGGCGGCTCCGCCAAGCAGGCGCGCAACCGCGAAACCCAAGCTATCCTGCCGTTGCGCGGCAAGGTTCTGAACGTCGCTTCCGCCACCTCCGACAAAATCCGCGGCAACCAGGAAATCTCCGACCTTATTCAGGCACTCGGCTGCGGCACGGGCAAGGACTTCAGCCTCGACAAGCTGCGCTACGAGCGCGTCATTATAATGACCGACGCCGACGTTGACGGCGCCCACATCGCTTCACTGCTCATCACGCTGTTTTATCAGGAAATGCGCGCGCTGATCGTCAGCGGTGCCCTGTACCTCGCGCTGCCGCCGCTTTATCGCCTGTCGGCCGGCAATGAAACGGTTTATGCCCGCGACGATGCACATAAAGACGAGCTGATGAAGACGACCTTCAAGACACGCAAGAAGGTAGATATCAGCCGCTTCAAGGGCTTGGGCGAGATGCCTGCCGCCCAGCTGAAAGAAACCACGATGGACATGAGCAAGCGCACGCTGATCCGCGTGACGCTGCCGGATGCCGAGAAAAGCCTCGATGCCTTTAAAAAGGCCGAAGGCGGCACCGCCCAGCTGATCGACCGCCTGATGGGCAAGAATCCTGAAGCGCGTTTCGAGTTCATCCAGGAAAACGCGACCTTCGTGCAGGACATTGATATCTAACGGTTTTATCGATTACATAAAACGCGTTTATGCAAACTAAATTGACAACCCGTCAATCTGCAGATACCATGTATTTTAAGTCAACAATACGGGACTATCGGGTTTAGGGTGTGCTTTCGGCTTCGGCCTGAGGCTTTTGGGATCAACAATTAACGGCAAAACGGGTAGTGGTTCATGAATAACGAAAAGAAGACCAAAGGCGGACTTTCAGCATCTTTCCGCAAAGCAGTCCTGCTTGGTGTTACCTCGGTTGCCCTGATGGCAGGCATAAGCTCCAACGCTCAAGCGCAATCGCAAGGCGGCTACTATGATAATGGCGGCCAGAGCCAGTCACAGAATTACCGCCCGCAGCATCCCTGGTCTAATAACCCACAATACCGCCAGCAGATTCAAGATCAGGAAGACCTCAGCGCAGGCCGCGTTGCCGCGCTGAACGCCCGCGAACAGGCTGACCTTGCCAAAACCGAAGCCTGGCACCAGACACAGCTGGCAAAAGAAGTTAACTACGGCTCACGCGTTGCCAACCAGCGCAACAAGCCGCATGGCTTTGGCGCGATCACCCAGTGGGGCGCTGTTGCCGGTCAGGCAAACGCTGTTGAAGCGCAGTACCGCGCTTCGATTATCAAGACACAAGCCGCTTATGACGCCGCCCGCATACGCGAAAGCGAACAGCTGCTGCGTGTCGAGGCCAATATCGATAACCAGTATGCCCGCCAATATAACGTGCAGCTGAAACAGACCCAGCCGCAGCGCGTTGTGGAAACCACGCAAAGCAACGTCAAGCCCGGAACCGGTGCGCTGACGCCCGAGCAGCAACATGACCGCCTTGTCCGCGCCTATCAGGACGCGCAGCTGAAATCGGCGACCTCTGGCGGCAAAATCGCGGCCCCGACGCCCGGCCAGTTCGGCCTCAGCCCCAAAGATCCGGCGATTTCGCCGCAGTAACAGCCTTTAAGCTTGCTTATGATAAAAAGCCCTCCCTCAACCGGAGGGCTTTTTATTTGCCTGCCATCAGCCTAGTTTGATGAAGTAACCTTTCCGGCGCTGCACGCGAATAGGTTGGTAGGAAGGACCCATAACATGAGCACCCTGATGACCCGTAAATACCTGAACCGCCGCAGCTTCCTGACAGGTGCCCTGATGACGGGCATCGCCCTTGCCGCCGGCATTCACCCCACGTTTCCGGCTTTTGCCGATGAAAAGATTGAGGAGATTAAAATGAGCGACGAAGAATGGAAAAAGAAACTGACCCCCGAGCAGTACGATGTGCTGCGCTGTGAAGGCACGGAGCGTGCCGGCACCAGCGCGCTGCTGAACGAACACCGCGAAGGCCAATTTGTTTGTGCGGGCTGCAATTTCCCGCTGTTCACCGCCGCGCAGAAATTTGACAGCGGCACGGGCTGGCCGAGCTTTTTCGATGTAATCCCGAACCATGTGG
>JBBQWK010000155.1:0-5023 GCA_038210695.1 Alphaproteobacteria bacterium | reverse complement strand
AATACCGGCTGCAGCGTGAAGTCGCCGGTCGAAAGGTCAAGCCAGGCCATGCCAATGGCGCCGCCAATTTCGGTCAGCGCTGTCAGGTAATTGTTGCTGTTTTTGTCAAGCAGCGTGTCTTCGGTGAGCGTGCCTTGCGTCACGACGCGGACAACATCCCGCTTTACGAGCGCCTTGTAGCCGCGTGCAAGTTTTGCCTGCTCGGGCGTTTCCACCTGCTCGCAAATGGCGACTTTGAAGCCGGCCTTGATCAGCTTCGCGAGATAAATGTCGTGGCTGTGCCATGGCACGCCGCACATGGGAATCTCTTCTCCCTTGTGCGCGCCGCGTTTGGTCAGTGTAATGTCGAGAGCGGCAGAAGCCTTGACGGCGTCATCAAAAAATAATTCGTAGAAATCACCCATGCGATAAAAAAGCAGGCAGTCCTTATGCTGTTCCTTGGTGGCAAGGTACTGCGTCATCATCGGCGTTTGTTCGGCCGCGACCTTGAGGGCAGGGGCATCGGGGAGGAGGCTGGCCTGCTCTTCAGCAGCTTTTTCGACGACGTTGTTTTGCATAGCTATTTTTAGAGTTTTTCAAGGCGTCATGCAATAGTTTTGGAAAGTAAAATTCTCAGCGAATTCAACCGCCCAATGTGCCAGGGTTGGACATATTCTTATCCCGTGCTACATATAATATATGACCTCCAGCAAACTCCGGCTTTATCTGACCTCGCTGCTTTTCGCCCTTTCCATGGGCGTGGCGGCTTTGGTTGCCGGCAACGGTCATTTTACTTTGCCGGTCGATCATGTGGCGGGCCAACAGGCTACGCGTTCGCCGGGCGATACAATTGATTACCTCAAAGGGCAGCAGCATCCAGGGATTGTGCAGTCGTCACTGCAAAACCAGCTGGTGCGGCCCGGCCGTACGGCTTTCGGCAAAAACGATGCGCCGTTGCGTATGGCCGTGCAAAATGCCTTCGTTGCGTCGGCGCGGCCTGTTAACGGCTTTGTCCGTCACCTGTTTATCTCCCAGTCTTCTTTCCTTGTCGAGAGCACGCATTGTTCACGTGCTCCGCCTTTCATTCCCGCTTAATCCATCAGCTTTTTTAAACCGGACGTCGCCGCAGAATTCATGTGGCGACAGCTCCTATTAATGCGGGAATAAAAATGAACAATCATGCGAAAATCCTTCTTATAGAAGGCGAGGCCGAAACATCGCGTCTCATATTACAAGCCTTAAAAGCCGACAATTACGACGTCCATCAGGCGGATAGCGGCAAAAACGCGATCAAGCTGTTATCTGCTTTCCAGCCCGATCTTGTCCTTCTCAGCCTCGGCATCGCCGATGCGCCGCCGCGGGAAATGATGGCGCACTTCCGGCTGAAAAACCGTTTGCCTGTATTGCTGTTGACGCGAAAAGATCAGGAAGCCGAAAAGATTTACGCCCTTGAGGCCGGTGCCGACGATTACCTCGAAAAACCGCTTTTCGGCACGCATGAATTGCTTGAACGCGTTCGCGTCGCGCTGCGCAACGCGAGCCGCGGCGAAAGTGCCGCTTTCGCTTGCCACGACCTTGCAGTTGACTTGCGCCGTCGTCAGGTATCCCTGCATTCCAAAAGTGTGCATCTGACGCCGACGGAGTACAGTTTGCTCGAGCGGCTCATCCACAAAGCGGGGCAGGTGGTGACCCATGCGGAGCTGCTGCGCGAAGTCTGGGGCAAGTCGGATGGCTATGACCATTACTTACGCATTTACGTGCAGCGGCTGCGCCGTAAATTGGGGGATGACCCCTTCCGGCCGCGTTATATTTTCACGGAATCGGGCATTGGCTACCGGCTGAACAGTAACGCTTGAAATTACTGTGCCAATCCAAGGCAATGATGCTGAAAAGGAGGGATTTAACCGCTAAAAGCACATCTTAACTAGGGTCACTTTCCCGACACTCTTTAATCATGCCTTTCCCGCGACTTAGCGGGAACGACTTGACGGAATATGTATCGAATTTATGATGTAAATACTTATTTACATTCATATACGCCATAAACGATACTTTCGCTCAAGCGACCGTAAGGGTGTGATTTGCCGGAAGAAATCTACAAGCCGACGACTTCGAGACCAGCCGCCTACGCAATGCTTGCGGGCGCGACCATCGGCACCGGCATTCTTGCGGTGACTGCGCCGGAAGCGCTTGCCGCGGGTGCAGGTTCTATCGGTGCCAGTGCCGCTGTTTTCATCACCCCGTTCTGGCGTTTCATCAAGCGTGTGAACGAACTTTATATCGATACCGCCACTTATGTGCATGAAGACGCGAACAAGCTCCGCAAGCGTTTCGGCTATAAAGAAAAAATCCGCGAAGAGGCACCGCCCAAAACCCACAAGCAGGTTTTTTCAAGGCCTATCGCCTACGGCATTCTCGCATCAGCTGCTCTTACCACCACATTCCTCGCCGTCGTCGCACCGGGCATTCTTGGCGCGGCCTTCGGTGCGGTTGTTGTCAGCGGCGCGTCATTCACCAAGCCTGTCATAGACCTTGTCGAGAAGGTCAACAAATTCTATGGCGATGCATTTCATTACCTGAAAAAAGACGTCTTCCGCTTTAAATCTAAAATCCCTGAATTGCTGCCGGTCGAGCCGAACCATGAAATCGACCAGAGCATTTATGCGCCGATAACAGATCTTAAGAAGCCGTATTCCAAGGCCGGAACATACGGCTTGCTGGCAGCCGGCGTTGTGGCGACTGTGTTGCTTGGTGTATATGCGCCTGCCGTCATCGTTGGTGCATTGGGCTCCATTGCGGGCTCTGCGATTTCCTATACCAGCCCCGCGCTGCAGTTCATCAAAAAAGTGAACAAGGTCTACGACAAGACCGAAGGCCATATCATAGAAGATCTCGACATTGCCGATACCTTCGGCATGGAGCCGAAAAAGCCTGATGCCAAGAAGGGCATCAATATTCCCAAACCGGTGGCCTATGTTATGGCGGCGGGTGCGGTGGTTGGCGTTGGGGTCTTGGCGGTTTATGCACCGACAGTGCTAACTGCGGCGCTTGGCTCCATTGCCGGTTGCGCGTCCTCCTTTACCGATCCGGTCTTGAAACAGGTTGGCAAGGTCAACGACTTCTATATTGATGCCTGCAGCTACCTGAAAAGTGACTGGGATAAAGTAGCGGGCCGCAAGGTTGCTGTAGAAGCGCCGAAACCCGCCGAGGAACCGAAGGTGGCCGAGCAGCCAAAAGTCTCCGAGACGGCCCCGACGGTGCAAACCCCGACTCCTGAGGCCGAAAAGGCGCCCGGTGTTACGGTTGACTTTAATAAGGCCGCGCCTAAAAACGACAATAACCCCCAGCCCGTTGTCACCCCCGAAAAGAAACCGGACGAGGTGGCACAGCCGCAAGCCAGCGTAAAACGCAAGGTTTTCGGCATTCCTTTCGGGCGTAACCCCTAATGTGTTGACATATACTCAAGCCTGCCTATAGTGAGCGCGATTTCAAAAAACGCCCTTATAGGAGATGTAATTATGGCTGACCAAAATCATATTCGCGCAGAAAAAACCACGACCTATCTTGCAGCTTCCGGCGCTGTCGGCGGCGCTCTCTGGGTTGTCGGCGTTGGCCTTTCCTTCCCCATTCTCGGCATCGGCATGGCCGTTGGTGCCGTTGTTCTGGCGACCAACGAAAAAGGCCGCAATTTCCTGCAAAAAGTCGGCGACCAGCTGATGAACCTTGGCAACGACACGCTGTCCCATGTGACGGAAGACTACAACCGCGCCCAGAACTGGTGGCAGCGCCGCACGGCGGCGAAAGCCGCGACAAAGCTGGCGAAGACACAAGCACCGACCGAACAGTCTACGTTCAAGTCCGGCTCCGCGAAGCCCGGTTTTGAAGCAGTTGCTCAACCCGGCGTGATCGCCGAGACGCCGAAAGTCCTGACACCCGCGGCGAAACCGGAAATCGGCCCCAAGGCGTAAACTTGGCGATTAGAATCGATAAAGGGCGGAGGATGATTCTTCCGCCCTTTTTCTTTGAGTTATCCTTGTACCGCTGAGGTACATAAATAACTGAAACCACTATGGATTTTATACTTAACGCTGTTCAAAAAATTGACATATAACGGATTATTCCGTATATTGCTGCTAATCCCTTTCACCTGAGAAAAGGGCATTTAACACAAGTGAGGCATAGATGTCTGACGCTACCCCGAACTCCGAACCGAAACAACTTGGCCGCGCCGCATCCTGGGGCCTGCTTGGAGCAACCCTCGTAGGTGCATATATCGCCTGGCCTGTCGTGCCGTTCATCTTCGCTCACGCAATGGGCACAGCCGTCGTTGCGGCCGCCGTTGGCGCAACAGCCTATGTCAAAAAAGATAAGCTTGAAGGCTTCAAGTCGGCTATCTCCAAAACGGTCAGCACTTACAAGCAAGCATTCTCTAAAATCGGCAGCGATTGGAAAGCGCTGAAGGGCTGGGGCAAAACGCAAGCCGCCGCTCGCGATGCTGCTAAAGCCGCAGCTCCCGCGAATGACGACGCGTCGCCCTCCAAACTCGCCGGCGCTGAAAGCAAAACCGCTTTCAACGGCGCGCAAGTGAAAGTCACCGCGAAGCCCGCAGTCGAGAAAAAACCCAGCGCGAAAATCAGCGGCCTCAACCGCTAAGAGAACGCTATAAAATAAAAATCCCGCTGCAGTAATGCAGCGGGATTTTTTTATGCGTCGATGTTAACCTTCTAGGTCTTTGAAAGGCGGCAGCGACAGATAACGCTCCGCCATGCTGGGGATGATGACGACGATCATTTTGCCCTTCATGTCCTCCCGCTTGCCGACCTGCAGCGCTGCATGGATTGCGGCGCCCGACGACACGCCGACCGGAATGCCTTCCGTTTTGGCGACAAGACGCATCATGGCGTAAGCTTCTTCGCTTGATACCTGAACGACTTCGTCAATCAGCTTGACGTCAAGGATGGAAGGAATGAAACCCGCGCCAATACCTTGAATTTTATGCGGCCCCGGCGCATGACCGGAAATAACCGCGCTTTCAACCGGCTCC
>JBBQWK010000154.1:0-5035 GCA_038210695.1 Alphaproteobacteria bacterium | reverse complement strand
ACCTTGCGCCGGCGCATAAAGCAACGCGAGACGATAGGCAAGGTTTGCGGATTGCACGGGCGACAGGTATTTTAAGTCTTCAGTCGTTGCCAGCCGCTGCAGTTCTGTCAGCACGGGCGCTGTATAATGTTCTGAATCCGCTCCCTGCATCAGCATACTGCGCGCGGTAATATGTGTTGTGATGCTGATGGACGCGTTGATATCCTGCCCCTGCTGAAGCTGGCGTATAAAAGTGAAAGCATCCGCGACGCACTCACGGAAGTTGACTGTATGGCCTGCTGCCGTGGCGCTAGAGCCGCCGGGGGCAACAAGGTGACCAAGCTCGTGATCAAGTACCGTGCGCACTTCAAACGCCAGCGGATCGGAAAGCCGCGTATGGGAGCGGCCCTGATTTTGTGCCCAGGCCATCAGGTATAAACCCTGCGCATGCACTTCGGCGAAGGCGGGCGCCGTGTTGCCTTTGGCGATGAACCGCTTGAGCGCGCCGATCATCATTGCTTCATCATGTTCATTGGCATCGCCGTGGGAGCTGTCCGTCGGCACGCTGTAAAAAGCGAACTTGCCTTTCAGCTGCGGGAAATCCGCCACCGCTTTTCGGGCGAAGGTATTGAAGACATCGGTCAGGCTGAAGCCATCCGCCTTATACTCATCCGGGGGCGGGGCGTCATCCATGCTCTACACCGCAAAAAATCTGCATGGGCATAGTGTTGCACATAATAGTTTCGTTGGGATTAATAACGAAAAAGCCTCCCTGCTGATAAAAGCGGGAGGCCCCCCTGACAAAGCTGAATGGGTTAATTTCGTTTAGGCGGTGATGTCCAGCAACTGGCCGCGGCGGTTATCCTGCGCGTTGTCAGCGGTGCGGACCTGATCTTGCCTGCGTTGCGCGACGGCGGCGCTGCGGCGCTGTTCGTCTTTCGATTGCAGGGAGCGCTGGTCGGCGGTCTGGGAATCTGCGGCCGGAGCCTGACGCGGCTGGGTCTGTTCGTTGCGGGCGCGAATTTCCTGCTGTGCCGCAGTATTATTCTGCTGGAACTGGATATTCGGTGTGGGCCCGGGTCCGACTGAATTGACCACTGTTAAAAACTCCTGACGTACATTATTCCACCCTCATCATAGCAGTGCACGGTTAAAAAAGCCTTAACGCGTTTGAAACTGCCGGATGTCGTTAATGAACATTGCCGATTCTGAACATATTGTCTAAAATTTATATGACTGAGTCAGCTAATAACTCCCTGATATAATAGGTTCCCACGCGTTTTAATATCCTATTAACTTAATAGCTCTACACTAGATCAATAGGGGTGAACTTAACTTGATCTTTTCGAACCTGCCTTGTTTTGGGAGAAGCAAGCGGGAAGGCCGACAAGATTTACTGGGGGATTGAACGGGATGGATACCGCATCCGCAGAAAAAGGGGTGAATATCTTGGATCCGCAAGAGCTGCTTCAATGCGCGCAGGATACATCGCAAGCCGGCCGCCGCAAACTGGCCGGCGCGGTTTCGCAATTCTTCGACCAGCGCCAGCTGTCGGAGCATGAAAAGGAAATCGCCCCCGAGATCATGCTAAACCTGATCCGCCAGGCGGAAACAGATTTGCGCGAAGCGCTGTCTGAACGTCTCTCGGCGCAAGGCAACGTGCCGGAAGGGCTTATTGTCTTCCTCGCCAATGATCATATCTCCATCGCGCGCCATGTGCTGACGCACAGCCCGATGCTGAGCGAAACGCATCTCATGAATATTATTGCCGCGAAGGGGCAGGACCACTGGCAGCATATCGCGCGCCGTGAAACACTTTCGCCGCTTGTCGCCGACCGTCTTATAGACACCGGCGATCCTGCGACCGTGCTGAATCTGATTGATAACCAGCGCGCGCAGCTTGCGAAATCGTCCATCAAGAAGCTCGCCAAATTCTCCCTCAAGTCGGAAGAGCTGCAGGCACCGTTGCTGCGCCGTCCTGAAATCGACGGTGAAACCGCGATTGATCTTTATATGGTCGTGTCGCAGGCCCTGCGCCGCGAAATCAGCGACCGTTTTGTGATTGCAGGTCATGTCGTCGACCAGGCGATCGAAGACCTTATCCACGAGCTGAGCAACGAGGCAAAGGGGCTTCGCCAGACGACGCCGGAGATGGCGGCGCTTGCCAAGCGCTTTAACGAGCGCAAAGATATTACCGCCGACCTTATGATCAAAACACTGCGCCGCGGCCAAATAGGTTTCTTCATCGCGCTGTTTGCCGAACGGTCAGGGCTTGCTGCAGAACATGTGGTGAAGCTGATCCAGAAAGATGGTGGCAAGCCTTTCGTCGTCGCCTGCCGCTTCATCGGCATGATGAAATCGGAATTCGCCTCGCTATTCCTGCTCAGCCGCGGTATCCGCACCGGCGACAAGATTGTCGACCAGCGGGAGCTGGCGCTGGCTTTAAAGAACTTCGACGCCATCAAGGACTTCGACGTCCAGCGGGTCATGAAAACTTGGCTGAAGAGCCCGGAGATGATATGATTTAGAACTTCCTGCACTACACACACACGCACATGAAAGCCCGCCGATGGTAAAATCCCGGCGGGCTTTTTGCCGGTTATTTTTACCTGTTATTTTTGCAGGGCGCGCAGGTAAGCAAAGGGCTTCACAAGCGGCGTGGTGTCATCGGGGCAGAGATAGCTTTTGACGTAGCCGCCGCTGTCGCGTATTTCCATCAGCGCGTAATCGATGCCGCTTTTCGCATCACATTTGCGATAGGGCACGGGCGCAACGCCGCCTTCCGCCGCAGTCTTCGCCAGCTGGCGCAGGTCGGCAAGCGCGGCGTCATCGAGCATGCTCAAGTCCGAGTTTTTCATTTCGTCGGAGCGACGCTTGAACCAGCTGAAGACGACCGTGCCATCGCCAAAAACGTGGAAGTCAGCAATATCGCCGCCGGTGAGCTGGTAATACGTGTGCAGAAAAAAATCATCCTTTTCTGTCGCAGGGCCGGCCGCGTTGAAAAGATCCTGCGCTTTGCCCAGCAGCGCGGAAAAATCGGGCGCGGCGGAAGCTGAATAGGTCGCGATTTTACCGGCATCTGAAAGATACAGCTTGTCGCTGTCGACTGCCCAGTTTTGCGCCTCCGGATGTGCCTTGATAAAATCCCGCGCCGTCTGCAGCAGCGTCAGTATGTCAGGGAGTGCTGATATACGTACCGAAAAATCAGGCCGTGACTCATAGTCCGGCGTCGGGAAACGCTTGCGGACAATAGTGCCGGTGGAAAGAAAGAAATACTCGGCGAAGCAGTCCCGCTCGGGGCAGCTTTCCTTGCGCCGGACAACTTCAAGGTAACTGGCGCCTTGCGGGATCAGTTGCATGACCATGGCATAAGCAGTAATGGCGAAGGAAATGAATGTCAGGACAGCCGCAAAAATCAAAACAATGCGGCTGTTTTTCATGCCTGCTTAAACTGCCTTTTTAAGGCCGGCGCGTTCCTGAAGTACGGCAACACCGGGAAGGGTTTTGCCCTCCAGCCATTCAAGGAAGGCGCCGCCGGCCGAGGAGACGTAAGTCATTTTTTCCTCGACGCCCGCCATGGCGAGGGCGGAAACCGTATCGCCGCCACCGGCAACGCTGATGACTTTTTTGGCTTGTGTCAGCTCCGCTACTTTTTTAGCAACTGCGGTGGTGCCGGCTTCGAAAGGCGGGGTTTCAAACGCGCCCATGGGGCCGTTCCACAAAACGGTTTTGACGCCATCCAGAACTTTGGCAATCGCGGCAACGGAGGCAGGGCCGATGTCCAGCATCATTTCGCCATCGTGGATATTGTCGGTCGGCAGCGTTTTGACGGCGGGGTTCGGCTTGAATTCGGTCGCGACAGTCGCATCGACAGGCAGCAGGATCTTGCAGTTATTTTTCTGCGCCGTATCCATGATGCGCAAGGCCTGGTCTTTCATGTCGCGCTCGCACAAGGATTTGCCGACAGGGTTGTCTTGCGCCGCGAGGAAGGTATTGGCCATGCCGCCGCCAAGAACAAGGTAGTCGATCTTGGTGACAAGGTTGTTGAGCAGGTCAATTTTGGTCGAAATTTTTGCGCCGCCGACAATGGCGACAACAGGGCGTTCGGGGTTTTCGAGCGCGGCGTTCAGCGCGTCAAGCTCGGCTTCCATGAGGCGTCCGGCATAGGAGGGCAGAAGTTTGGCGATGCCATGCGTTGTCGCATGGGCGCGGTGCGCGCAGGAAAAAGCATCGTTGACGTAGAGCTGGCCGAGGGAGGCGATGTTTTGCGCAAAGGTCGCATCGTCTTTTTCTTCTTCGGCATAGAAGCGGACGTTTTCCAGCAGCAGCGTATCGCCGTCTTTCATTTTCGCGATTGCATTACGTGCGGTATCGCCAATGCAGTCAGCCGCGAAGGCGATAGGCTTGCCGTATGCTTTCGACAGTTCCTTGCCGACGGGCTCAAGCGACAGGTTGGCATCTTTGCCCTTGGGGCGGCCGAAGTGTGAAAGAATGACGGTCTTCGCGCCGCGGGAACTCAGCTCCACTAGCGTCGGGACGAGACGGGTGAGACGGGTTGCATCCGTTACCGTGCCAACTTTCATCGGCACGTTCAGGTCGGCGCGCAGCAGCACGACCTTGCCTTGGGGCTGGATATCGTCGAGCGTCAGGAATTTTTTGGGGGGCTTGGTCATTATCGTCACACATCCTCTTGGTTGAGACCAAATATGGACGGAGTCATTTTGCGGCGCAAGCAGTAAAGCCATGCACGCGCAGGTGAGTTGCAATGGCGATGTATTATGTTTATTTCAGACTGCGGTATTTATCCGTCGCTGCTACCAAGGCTGCCGTTATGGGCGGCTCGAAGGCGGAATGTCCGGCATCGGGGATGAGGATGAATTCCGCCTCCGGCCAGGCCTTGCGCAGTTCGAACGCTGTCTCCGGCGGGCAGACGATGTCATAGCGGCCCTGCACGATGGTGGCCGGAATATGTCGGATTTTGTCGATATTCTTCAGCAGGTAGTCATCGGGCGAAAAGCGGGAGTGGATAAAATAATGCGCCTCGATGCGGGAGATA
>JBBQWK010000153.1:0-5038 GCA_038210695.1 Alphaproteobacteria bacterium | reverse complement strand
AAGAACAAGTTTGCCGCAAGGCTGAGCAGCAAAATCCAGCCCATGCAGGATTTGGAACACGCAACGTTAGCGCCAGCACCGATCTGATCCGTCATATAATATCCTCCACACCGATATCACCAAACAATAGTCCACCAATCCCGTTCTCGTGCCCGCCGCCATGCCCCATGGCAACGCCCATAACCGCAACAATGGCGAGCGCCGCTATTTTCAGCGACAACCCGTAGCTCCATTCCGCCGCAAAGCGTTGCAACACTTGCGAAAAGCCTGCGTTTGCCGGGCGTTTTTCCTGCGCCAGATGTGGCACAACCGTGGTGATGCGCGCCAGCAAATCATCCGGCGCGGGGCCGAAGTTCATGCTGCGGATTTGTTCTTCTATCGTGTCGTGCTCAGCCATATCGTGCCCTTTCATCTTCTAGCAGTGAGCGCAGCGATTTTCGCGCGCGCACCAGCAATCCTTCCAGCGCCTTTACATGCATCTCCATCACCTCGGCGGCTTCGGGGTTTGTCAGGCCCTGAAAGTAGCACAGCGTCACCGCCAGCTTCTGCCGCTCCGGCAGCGTATCCAGCGCCGCCCTCACCTTTTCGTTCTTCTGCCGCTCCGCCAGCAGCGCTTCGCCATTCGGCCCGTCGCCCGGCAGATCTTCCGGTATCTCCGACGCCGTGCGGTCGACTTTCGTTTTCCGCAGGTGGTCGTGGCAGCAGTTGACGACGATGCGGTAAAGCCATGTCGTAAAGGCCGCCTTGCCCGTCTCCCACCGCGGGGCGTAGATCCAGAGGCGGGTGAACACCTCCTGCGCTACGTCCTCCGCCTGCGCCTGTCCCTTCACCATCGCCCGTGCGATGCCGTAGATGCGGTTGATATGCCGCTTCGCCAGTATGTCAAAAGCCATGCGGTCGCCCGCCGCCACGCGCGTCATCAGGTCTTCGTCCTTGATCGATGCGGTTTGCGGCTGCATCACTGGTGCTTTTATCCTTCGCGATTACGGGTTCGGAATAAAGGTGACCGTGCCCGTGTGCGTGTTGCCTGCAGCGCCCGTATGCGTATCCGTCAGCGTCGAGGTGTCTTTATCATAGCTGTAGTCTGACGAATTGGAATAGGTTTTGCCGTTCTGCGTCGTGACCGTATTGCTGTTGCTGACCGTGCCGTCGCCATGCGTCGTGGTGCCGGAATAAGTGCCGGTGTTGCCGCTGCCGGTGGTGTAAGTACCGCTGCGCTGCCCGCCGCCGGCTGTGCCGGTAGATGTCACGGTGTGGCCTTGCGCGCCGGTGGCGGTGCCGTTGTAGGTATTGGTCGTCGTGTTATACGCGCCGGTATGCGTGCCGCCGTTTGAATTGGTGACGTTGCGGTTGACGGTCGTGTTGTCTTTATCATAGCTGCCGTCAATGTTGCGGCCATAGGTGCGGCCGTTGGCATTGGTCGCGCTCTGGTCACGCGTCCAGCCCTGACCGCGCGCGGCGGAACCGCTGCCCGAATATGTGCCCGTGCGGCCGCTTCCGGTTGTATACCCGCCGCTGCGGGAGTAACCGCGCGCATCCGCCGCCGTTGAAGCGGAGAGCAGCGCGAGAGCGGCGACGAGAGCGAAGGCCTTGACGGGGAAAGTGGTTTTCATGTGCGTTTGTCCTTTTTGGTCGGTGTTGTTGTTCTATGTTCATTATACCGCGGAGGTATTAAAACCCCTGCGCAGCGCCTAACAACCTGAAAAGGAACGAAAATTCGCCTGAATGGTAGGAAAGGCATCACTTTTTAGAAAGGAAACGCCATGCCCATCACCCATGAAAAAGGCATCGAAGAACTCGACAAGATGAAAAAGAAACCCGACAGCGAGAAGAAAACCGAACCGAACGAAAACAACGTGCCCGACCCCGAAGGCAAACACCCGCCGATGTATAGCTAATCTTGAAATACAAAAAGGGCCCGATGGAAAAACCACCGGGCCCTTTTTATTATATAGGAAGCGAAAGCTTATTCGCCGCGTACTGCGTCTTTTACGCCGCCGACAGCGTTCTGGACTTTGCCAGCCAGCTTTTCAGCCTTGCCGTCTGCTTTGAGTTTTGCGTCGCCGGTCAGTTTACCAGCGGCTTCTTTAATCGCGCCAGCTGCTTGCTTGCCCGAACCTTCAATACGATCTTTATCCATGATGTTCTCCTTGGTTAAGTTGAATTTGTTTCGTTGACGCAACATTCATCAAGACCAACGGCAACGCGCCGGCTTTCGTTCCGCATCCTAAAAAGCCCCTGAATTGAAACAATAATTTGCGGTTTGCGGTGGCTTTTCGGGCTAACGGCCACTAGATTAGGGCGATGAAACGTTTTTTGCTGATCGCCCTGACAATTGTTTTGTTCAACGCCTACATTGCGCTGCGCATTGCCATGCGGTGGCCGGCAGCGGCGGCGCATCCAGTTCTTGATTGCGTGCTCGTCGTTGTTTTCGCCCTGCTCGAAGTCGCAGGGCCCTTCGGTGATGATTACATTCACAGCCTGAGCAAAAAACCCTGGGCCGCCATCCTCGCCCGCGTTTTCAGCTGGGTTGCTTATATGTCGCTCGGCATATTCTCCGTCCTGCTGATCTACACACTTGTCGCAGATGTTGTTGCGTTGGTGTGGCGCTGGATTCTGCCGCCGCAGGATCTCGATGCCTTTCAGCTGCGCGTTTTGCTGGTCACGCTCGCCGCGACGGCGGCGACGATCGTTATCGGTCTTGTCCAGACATTCACCGGCCCGGTCATTAAAAAAGTAACCATACCGCTGAAAGGTTTGCCGCAAGCGTTTGACGGCTTCCGCATCGTCCAGATCACCGACCTGCACGTCGGCCCCACCATTGGCCGCAGCTATACAGAAAAAGTTGTTGGTATGGCGAACAGCCTGTCGCCCGATCTTCTGGCCCTTACCGGCGATTTTATTGACGGCAGCGTGGCGCAACTGCTGCCGGGCGTTGAGCCGCTGGCAAACCTGCGCGCGCCCTACGGCATTTATTACGTGCCGGGCAATCATGAATATTACTGGGGCGTGGACGAATGGGTGGCGGAATTCAAGAAGCTCGGCGCCCGCCCGCTGATGAACCAGCACGAGGTTGTTAAACGCGGGGCTGATGAAATCATCATCGCCGGCGTGACTGATTATTCGACGCTGCACATGACCCAGCACGATCGCATGAGCCCTGAAAAATCACTCATCGGCGCGCCGGCGGGGCTTGTTAGAATCCTGCTTGCCCACCAGTCCGCAAGCTATGACCTTGCCAGCAAGGCGGGTTTTGACCTGCAGCTTTCCGGCCATACGCACGGCGGGCAGTATTTCCCCTTCAGCCTCATGATCGGCTGGTTCCAGCGCTACCATGGCGGGCTGGACAGGCATGGCGATATGCAGATTTATACGAGCCACGGCACGGGTTACTGGGGCCCGCCGCTGCGCACCTTCGTGCCGTCCGAAATTACGCTGCTGACGCTGAAGGCCGTTTAACGTCTATCAGGCTTGGCTGAAACGCACCATTTTCTTGGCGTCATCATCCCACAGACCCAGCAGGAAGCATCCTGCCACATCCTTCAGCGTGCGCTTCGGCACATCGCGCAGTTCGGCGATCTGGCCAAGGCATTCACGCAAGCGGTAGGACGGCACATTGCCATTAAGGTGGTGAATGTGGTGCAGGTTGATGTTGTTGACCGCCCAGTTGATCAGCGCGGGGAATTCGAAATACGAGCTGCCCTGCATGCCGGCATCAAAATAAGTCCATTCCTTGTCGCGGTGCCAGTAGGTGTCTTCATACTGGTGCTGGATATAAAACCCCGCAACGCCCAGCGCGCTGCCGAGCCAGATGACAGGCAGGTAAACGCCGAGAAGGGCCTGCCAGCCGCAGAAATACACGATTGCGGCGAAGATAGCCGCGATGCCGAGATTGGTCACCATGATGCCCGCCCAGATCTTGACGGTATGGAACGGGTTGTCGAGCGGCAGGCGGAATTTGACGCCGAAAAGCATAAAGGGCGCAATCACCAGCACGAAAAACGGATGGCGGTAGACGCGGTACCAGGCTTTGCGTAAGGGCGGCAGCGCATGATATTCCTTCACCGTCAGCGTATCGAGATCGCCAACGCCGCGGCGGTCAAGGTTACCGGAAAAGGCGTGATGCACGGTATGGGTTTTTTTCCAGTAGTGATACGGTGCCAGCGTGAACATGCCAAGAATAGTACCCACAATATTATTGACGCGGCGGGAGGTAAAATAAGCGCCGTGACCGCAGTCGTGCTGGATGGTGAAAAGGCGCGTGACCATAAAGCCGGCAAAGGGTGCCAGCAGGAGCGCCGCCCAGATGCCATGTGACAGGCCGTACATCATGCCGCCGGTCGCGGTAATGAGAATGCCGAAGGTCAGGGATAGCTCGAGGATCGCCTTCTTGTTATTAGGCTGGCAGAAGGTTTTGATGCGCTTTAAAAGCTCACCTTGCTGGTCTTGCATTATATTTTTTACCCTACGCTGGACTGCCGGATGTCAGTCATAACATATAGCATTCCTGCGGCGTTATTGGAACGCGATGTTATTTACCGCATATATGTACAACATAACCCGGCCGTGACCTTGGAAAAAGGTAATGATTTCCGCTGGAACCGTTTGTTGTCTTGCACCATTTGTATAGGTACATTCGGAATTACAAGCCTACCCTATCCATAACAACTTAAGGAAAATACTCATGAAAAAGATCCTCCTCGCAGCAGCACTGCTGTCCTTCGTTGTCGCAGCTCCCGCTTTCGCTGCTGACACCGAATTCAAAACCACCACAGAAGTATCCAAAGACAAAGACGGCGATTCAAAAGCCGAAACGACGACAACGTCGAAAGACGCTGCCGGCACCGAAACCAAAGACGAAAAATCCGTGAAGGTTGATGCTGACGACAACGGCGACTTCAAGAAGACGACCGAAATCGAATCCAAAACGGATCCGAAAGGCCTCTTCAACACCAAAAAATCCACCACCAAAGAAGTTGTTGAGAAAAAAGACGGCAAAATCACGACGGAAGTGAAGAAAAAAGTCGACGGCGATACC
>JBBQWK010000152.1:0-5085 GCA_038210695.1 Alphaproteobacteria bacterium | reverse complement strand
AGCCACACAGTACGTGACTGCGTAGGGGAGAATGTAACCCCTTGGCAAAACGCAGCGACGAACAAGCCCCGATCAACATCATCAAGAAGATCAAGAAAGTATCCGGCGGCCACCACGGCGGCGCCTGGAAAGTCGCCTATGCCGACTTCGTGACGGCAATGATGGCCTTCTTCCTGCTGCTCTGGCTGCTCAACGTCACGACGGATGAGCAGAAGGCCATGATCTCCGCCTATTTCGCCCCCGCCGACCCGCGCATCGCCACATCAACCAGCGGCTCCGGCGGCGTCATGGGCGGCACGACCATGTCGCCCGACGGCGCGATGACCAGCACCAAGACGCCTGTGATGGCGCAGCAGCGCGAACCCGCCGAGGGCGTCGGCCGTGAAGACGGTGCCGACGGCGTCAACAAACAGACGACGGACGAGGAAAAAGAAATCGAGGCCATGGACAAGGCCGACTCAAAACAGTTCGATCAGACGGCGGAGCAAATACAGCAGGCCATTCAGGACCAGCCGGAACTGAAGGCGCTGGCGCAGAACCTGCTGGTCGACCAGACGCCGGAAGGCCTCCGCATCCAGATCGTCGATCAGGAAGGCAACCCGATGTTCGAGGTTGGCAGCGCCAAGCCCCTGCCCGCTGCGGAAAAATTGCTGGCGTTAGTCGCTTCCGTCATTAAGGACCTGCCGAATAAAACCTCCATCCGCGGCCATACGGACTCGCGCGTCTACAGCAAGGACCTTACCTACGGCAACTGGGAATTGTCTTCCGACCGCGCCCTTGCCAGCCGCCGGTTGATGCTCAACGACGGGGTGAAACCGACGAGCATTGAAAGCGTGCAGGGCAAGGCGGATCAGGAATTGCTGATCGCCAATGACCCGACGAACGCGCGCAACCGCCGCATCAGCGTTATTTTGATGAAGCAATCGCTGACCTCCGGCCCGAAAGCGCTGAACGGTAACAAGACCCCTGCAAAACCGGCCGTGACCAAGCCCGCGAAACCCGCGCCGCCGGAGCCGAAAAAGCAGGAAGAAGGCGTTATCTACTTCCCCTAAAGGATTTGCCCGTTGACGAGACGCGACTCCCTTCAGCTTTTCCTGTTGCCGCCCGGCCCCTGCCCTTATTTGCCAGGCCGGATCGAGCAGAAGGCCTGCACGGTTCTGGACAAAACGTTAGCACCCTTGGCCTCGCTGCTATTAGAGCGCGGCTTTCGCCGCAGCCAGAATATGTTCTACCGCCAGCGCTGCCCCGGCTGCCGCGCCTGTCAATCCGCGCGCATACGCCTGAAAGATTTCAAGCTTAGCGACAGCTTCCGCCGTGTGCTGAAAAAGAATGCCGACCTTAGCTACAGTATCGAGCCTGCAAAGGCGACGATGGTGCTGTACGAACTTTTTGCCGACTACCTGCACAGCCGCCATAGCGACGGCGGCATGACGGATATGGCCTACGGGGATTTCACCGCGATGATGGAAGAATTCCCCGATGATACGCGTTTCATGGTTTTCCGGCAGGGCGAGGCGGTTAAAGGCGTGATGCTGGTGGATGAAACCCCGGACGGCACCTCCGCCGTTTACAGTTTTTTTGACCCGACGGAAGAAAAGCGCAGCCTTGGCACTTGGATGATTTTAAAGCTGGCGGAATATACATTGAGCGTTGGTAAACCGCATCTCTACCTCGGCTTCTGGGTCAAGGGCTCGCCAAAAATGGCCTATAAGGCTAAATACCAGCCGCTCGAATTATTCGTGGGCGAGCGTTGGGTTGAATTCAATGAAGCGGATAAGTAATTAAACCTTCACGCGCGGTGCGACGTGCAGCGGTTTGGCCCAGATGTGGGGCTGACCTTCCATGACGGTCGTGACCTTCATGGCGGCAATTTCAAAGCGGGTATCAAGCTTGTATTTGTCGTTGCCGCCACGGGCTGCCGAATACAGCTCGAGCGCTTCGGCGTAATTCTTCATCAACTGGCTGGCGGTTTCGGTTTTTTCGGCGGCAAGCGCTTCGAGCAGGGAAATCGCGGAAGCCTGCAGCAGCAGCCTTGCGTCATCCGACAGCCCGGAAATTTTCCCGCCGAGTTCAGCCGCAGGCGCCAAAGAGACGCCGCGCACTTCGCGGGAAAATTTCACGAGCCTTTCGTTAAGCCAGTCAGCAGGATGCTCGGAGAAGAGAGCTGGACCGGCAAGACATGCCGCAGCCGCAATCTGCCGCTCCTCGCCGCCGTGTTCAAATATCAGTCGGGCCATGGCTACTGGACCGCGAAGATATTGATCAGCGCCGAGGGCGGTGCCGGCGAACCGGGCAACATACATTGCCCAGCCCGCCGCGAATGCTTCGCGGAAAATCTGCCTGTCCGGCAGACATGTCTGCTTAAAATCCATTACACACACCCTGTTAGTCCTCTCGCCGCAATTTCACTTGTTACGGAGCTTCATCACGGAGAGGGTTGAACTTTTAAAGCAATAGAAAAATAGTGTCCACAAGTACTTTATAAGTACCTGATTTCACAACACATTACGCGTTTTTTGATATCCCGATTCCGGCAAAGATTCTGCCAGTTTTCAGGCCAGAATTCTTTAACGCCAGAGCGAATCCTTGAACAATTTGACCAGCGCAGCAAAGGCTTTATCCGCCTCTTCCTTGTTAAACGCGGGCGCATCGGGCACGCACCAGCCATGCTTGCCGTCATAGGTTTTGCTCTCGTATTTGCCGCCCCACGCGGCGAGAGCGTTGTCAAATTTCTTCGCCAGTTCCGGCGGCATGTGGCTGTCTTCTTTCGCGTAGCCAATGTGCAGTTGCGCCTTCACCCGATTCAAATAGGTGCTCGCACCCGTCCCATCTTCTTTAAAAAGGCCGGTGCCGTGGAAGGAAGCGGCGGCGCCAATTTCATCCGGTGCAGCGGCGGCGCCAAGAATGGCCATGGAGCCTGTAATGCAATAACCCACAACGCCAAGGCGCCCTGCGCCGACTTCCTTTTGCGCCTGCAGGAATTCTGCGTAGTGGCGTACGTCTTTCGCCATGGTTTCCGGCGGGAGTGACTCTTTCAATTCTTGGACGCGTTTCATTTGCGCGTCGTCGCCCTGCTTGATGGGGAATTCAATCACGGGCGGCTCGCCGCTGCGGAAAAAGACGTTGGGGAGCAGCACCGCATAACCTTCCGCCGCAAGTCGCTTCGCCATATCAATGTGGGATGCGCGAATGCCGCCGATATCTGTCAGGTGAATGACGCCGGGCCAGAAGCCTTCTCCTTCCGGCGTAAAAAGCTGCGCATGGCAGGTGCCGTCTGCGGTGACGATATTAAGTTTCTTTTCCATCAAGGTTCTCCTGTTGACGCTCTGGTGCAAACGCCCGAAGCCCTGAAAAGGTTCAATAATGGTCAGACGCCATTGAATTTTTTCGATTTCGGGAAACCGTTCGGCGGTAGAACGCCGGCCTGCGCACGCTCGCCGCGCCAGGCTTTAAGATTTGTTTCCGTGCGCTCCTTGCCGGCGCTGTAGAAGGTGAGGCCTTCTTTCAGCTTGAAGGTTTTCGCGTCCGACAAGCCACCGTCTTTGTAGCGCTGCAGAATAACGCCGACGCCGCGGGTCATTTCAGGCACCTGCTCCAGCGGGAAGATGAGCAGTTTGCGGTTTTCACCAATCACGGCCACGCTGTCCCCCGTTGCAGGCGTGCAGACGCGCGCCTCGACGGACTCTTTCACCAGCAGGCACTGCTTGCCGTTCTTGGTCTGGGAGAGGATTTCTTTCTCCGGCACGATGAAGCCGCGGCCATCATCTGCGGCAACAAGCAATTTGCGCTCGGGGTCATGCTTCATGATGGTCACGATATCTGCTTCGTTCTGCAGGTCGATCATCAGGCGCACAGGTTCACCAAAGCCCCTGCCCGGCGGCAGCTTGTCGCAACCGATGGTGTAGAATTTTCCGTTTGTGCCAAACAGCACCAGCTTGTCAGTCGTTTCGGCATGCAGCGCGAATTTGGCGCTGTCGCCTTCCTTGTAGGTGACGGATTCAATTTTATCCTGCTCGAGATGGCCCTTCATTGCGCGGATCCAGCCCTTGTCGGAGCAAATGATGGTAATCGGCTCTTTCTCGATCAGAGCCTCGAGCGGAACGTCAATATCTGTAGGTGCTTTGCCGATAACGGTGCGGCGCTTGCCAAGGGCCGTGCCGGGACCGAACAATTCTTTGAGGTGCTTGATCTGCTTCTTGATCACGGTCATTTGCCGTGCCTTGGAGCCGATAAGCTTTTCCAGCTCGTCTTTTTCTTCCTTCAGTTCCTTGTGCTCGCGCTTGATCTCGATTTCCTCGAGCTTGCGCAAACTGCGAAGGCGCATGTTCAAAATCGCCTCCGTCTGCACATCGGAAAGCTTGAACTTCTTCATCATCACGGGCTTGGGTTCGTCTTCCGTGCGGATGATGTGGATGACTTCGTCGATGTTGAGGTAGGCGACCAGGAAGCCGGCCAGCACTTCAATGCGGTTGTCGATATGCGCCAGACGGTGCTTCGAGCGGCGCACCAGCACTTCCTGCCGGTGATTAATGAAGCACTGTAGCACTTCCTTCAGGTTCATTACGCGCGGCACAAGGCCCTTATCAAGCACGTTCATGTTGAGGGAAAAGCGTGTTTCAAGATCGGTAAATTTGAACAATTGCGCCATGAGCAATTCCGGCTCCATGGAGAAATTCTTCGGCGTCAGCACAACGCGCACGTCTTCCGCTGACTCGTCAACGACGTCGTCAAGGAAGGGCAGCTTCTTGGTGGTGATCAGTTCGGCCATTTTCTCTATCAGGCGCGATTTCTGCACCTGATAGGGAATTTCGGTGATGACGATCTGCCATTTATCATTCTTCAGTTTCTCGATTTCCCAGACGGCGCGCAGGCGCAGGGAGCCCCTGCCGGTTTCATAGGTCTGGCGGATGCTGGCCTTGTCTTCGACCAGAATGCCACCGGTCGGGAAGTCAGGACCCTTGACGAATTTCAACAGGTCTTTGACTTCGCATTCGGGCGTATCGATCATCAATTCCATTGCATCGCAAAGCTCGGCGACGTTATGGGGCGGAATATTGGTGGCCATGCCGACGGCGATACCGGAAG
>JBBQWK010000151.1:0-5123 GCA_038210695.1 Alphaproteobacteria bacterium | reverse complement strand
CGCCAAAGCGCAGGTTGAGACGGTTTACAAAACCGCCATCGCGCTGACCGAAACCGCCACGGGCGCAACGTTGACCTGCTCTGACGGTACAAAAATTCAAGCGGCGCATGTCGTCCTCGCCACCGGTTTCCAGGATGCACTGGCACCGAAATTCGCCAAAGCCGTCGAAGACAGCCGCCACTTCCTCGAAACGCCCTATTCGCAAAAAGCCAACGGCTTCTTTGATAGAGTCGCTGCGGACAAAGGCGCGCATGTGCTGATCATCGGCACCGGCCTCACCGCCATGGATACCGCCGACCGCCTGCTGAAATCCGGCTTCGAAGGCCAGATCACCATGATGTCGCGCCGCGCGCTCATGCACAAACCCTACGAGCCGACGCCGGTTGCCGAATACGTCGAGAAAAAACTGCGCGGTGAACCGAGGCCTGAAAGCGAATTGCCCTTCACGAAGACGCCGCCGAAATTTATGGCTGCGCGCACCGTTGAAGGCATGACCCGCGCCGTCATTTCAGAATTCACCAAACTCACGCGTCAGGGCTATTCGTCCGAAGAAGTCATCGGCTATTGGGAGCGCTTTGTGCCCACCGTTGCCAAAAAATTCCCGCATTCCGACCTCGCCGGACTGCTGGCGGCAAATGACGTTCTTATCACCACCGCCCGCGTCGGCGTAACGCCGGATGTCGGCACTTCCATCCGCAAAGCGGTTGAAGAAGGCACAATCAAGATTTCCTCCGGCGCAATCCATGACGTGCAGGAAATCGAAGGCAAGATGCATTGCGTCTATACGCCCGGCGACGGCAGCGTCAGCCTGACGCTGAAAACCAAATTCAACGCCCATGCCCCGCGCAAGGGCGTTGCGGTGCACGACTACATTTTCTCCGCCATGGGCAACACCGTAGCCTACGACCCGCAGAAATCTGAAATCCGCGATCCGTTGTGGAAAGGCCTGCTGGCCACCGGCAAAGCGACGCCGCACTGGACGAAAATGGGCGTTTCCGTTGCCAATGACTTCTCGCTACTCGATCGTCAGGGCATCCCCTCGGAACATGTCAGCGTTATCGGCGTGCCAGTCGCAGGCCACATGATGGTCACCAGCTACCCCTACCCCGAAAAACCGGGCGAAGGCGGCCGCCTTGGCCCGACCGCGATGAACGTTGCGGGCATTACCGGCGCAACACTTTCCTTCCTCGAGCAGGGATATGATAGACTGACGGATAATTTCCGCGTGCCGGTGAGAACCTTTGCGGACCACCTCTTCTGCCGCAAAATGTAAGTGACTTGACTGGAGATTGATATGTTCTGGTTTTTTAAACCATCCTCGAAAGACCGCGTGCAGCAGGTTGTAATGCCGCAGGTGCCGGTGAAAAATTTTATTCCCGTCAACGATGACAAATATCATCAGAAGTATTACGATACTGACGAAGAAACCACCGCGAGTACAGACTAGGCCTTTGAGACATTAAAATAACAAACGCAAGGCCCGGTTTTGACCGGGCCTTTTGCGGTAGAGGAGATAGTGATGCCGGAGAATAAAACTGATAAAATGTCGTGGAAATTCGCGCTCGCCAGCGGCGCCGTTGTGCTTGCGACGATTGGCAGCGCCGCGATGATGATTGTGCAGCCACTGAAGGACACGCAGCATTACGATGCCGTTGCGATCAAATGCACCATGCCCGGCAACGATACGCCGCTGACCCGCTCGTTCAAAAATGCACGCGTTTCCGGCGTGGAAGTTTTCCCGCAGAATCCGAATGCGCGTTCTTTCACCGTGAAAGAAACAGGCCAGAAGTCGCAAAAATTTGACGGCAATTACTGCGTCATTGTGCCGCAGCAGGGTTAAGCGGCTTTCGCCCTTAAACCCAACATGTGGCAGATGGCCAGCGCCAATTCCGCGCGGTTCAGCGTATAAAAGTGGAAATCACGCACGCCGTTTTCATGCAGCACGCGGCACTGTTCCGCCGCTACCGTCGCCGCCACCAGCTGGCGGGTTTTCGGCTGGTCGTCGAGCCCTTCGAATAATACGCCCATCCACGCCGGCATCTCTGCGCCACATTTATGCGCGAATTCAACCGTGCGCAAAAAATTGGTGATCGGCAGAATACCCGGCACGACGGGAATGTTGATACCGGCCGCAACAGTGCGGTCGCGGAACTGCAGAAATTTTTCCGGCGCCATAAAGAACTGGGTTACAATACGGTCAGCGCCGGCATCAACCTTGCGCTTCAGGTTCAGCAGGTCCATCTGGGCGTTGATGGCTTCGGGGTGCGTTTCCGGATAGCCGGCAACGCTGACTTCAAATGGGGCAATTTTTTTCAGGCCTTCAACCAGGTCGCTGGCATAGGCATAGCCACCTGGCGTCGGCTCATATTTGGTTTCAATATCGCCGGGTGCATCGCCGCGCAGGGCGACGATATGGCGAATGCCCTCGTTCCAATAGCCTTGGGCGATATCATTGATTTCGGCCTTGGTGTGGCCGATGCAGGTCAGGTGCGCCGCAGTCTGCACGCCGGTGCGCGCCTTAATCTGCTTTACAATCTCATGTGTGCGCGTGCGCGTGGTGCCACCCGCGCCATAGGTGACGGACACGAATGCCGGTTTCAGCGGCGCGAGGACATTCAGCGAATCCCACAATGTTTCTTCCATCTTTTCCGTCTTGGGCGGAAAAAATTCGAAGCTGACTTTGAGGCTGCTGTCCTGCGGGGAGATGAAAGGAAGCGACATGGCGCCAAGGCTGTCGTGTGTCTCTGTACTCATAATTTCCGATATTGTCTGTATTATAAAAAACCAGCGCCCATGATAGCGGCAAAAACCATAAAGCCAAGCTAAAATGCTGCGGTGAAGCATGGTTTTAAGGCCATTATACGGGGCGGTGAGGGTTGAAAAACCTGCCAAAAGCATCATACTCAAGCCAAGTCCAAAACATATTTTTGCAGGAGCCGAAAGCATGGCCGATATCTTTGAAAACCCGATGGGTACCGATGGCTTCGAGTTTGTTGAATTCAGCCATGTAGAGCCCAAGAAGCTTGAAGACCTTTTCACCCAACTCGGCTTCAAAAAAACCGGCACGCATAAATCGAAAAACGTCACGCTGTGGCAGCAGGGCGATGTCAACTTCATCATCAACGCCGACCCGCAAGCGATCGAATTCGCCAAGGCGCGTCAGGGCGGCGGCGCCATGGCCATGGCTTTCCGCGTGAAGGATGCGAAGAAAGCCCTCGAGCATGCGGTTTCAAAAGGCGCGAAAGAAATTAAAGGCAAGGTTGGCGCTGGCGAGCTGTCCATCCCCGCCATCGAAGGCATCGGCGGTTCGGTGCTGTATCTTGTCGACAAATACGGCAAGAACGGCAGCATCTATGAAACCGACTTTAACATTACCGACAAAGTGCCCAATGCCGGCGCGGGCCTCACCTATCTCGACCACCTGACCCACAACGTCCATCGCGGCCAGATGGCGAAATGGGCGGATTTTTATACCGACCTGTTCAACTTCCGCGAAATCCGCTACTTCGATATCGAAGGCAAGCTGACGGGCCTGAAGAGCAAGGCTATGACCAGCCCCTGCGGAAAAATCCGCATTCCGCTGAATGAATCCTCCGACGATAAATCGCAGATCGAGGAATTCCTGCGCCGCTACAACGGCGAAGGCATCCAGCACCTTGCCTTCGGCACCAACGATATTTACACAACAGTCGAAACACTGCAGAAAAAAGGCATCGACTTCCAGCAGACGCTGGACAGCTATTACCAGCGTGTTGAAGAGCGCGTGCCGGGGCATGGCGAAGATATGAAACGTATGCAGGAGCTTAATATCCTTGTCGACGGCGCGCCGACAAAGGGTCAGGGCCTGCTGCTGCAGATTTTCACCAAAGACGCTATCGGCCCCATCTTCTATGAAATCATTCAGCGTAAAGGTAACGAAGGCTTTGGCGAAGGCAACTTCAAAGCCCTCTTCCAATCGCTGGAAGATGATCAGGTGCGCCGCGGCGTGTTGAAGGCCGACGACAAGAAGGCATCCTGACGATGGCGAAAGACTGGATCCGTTTTCCGCGCGTCGAGGGTGAATCCTCCCGTCAGGCGCATGCCGATTTTCCACCGAATACTTTCGAGCGCGAAATGGGCAAGGAAGGCTTCTTCGGCCCGACGACGCATTTCTATCACGCACACCCGCCCACCGGCTGGAGCGAGTTTGAAGGACCGCTTGCGCCGCATGCGTTCGATTTGAACGAAATGAAGCAGGATGGCAGCTGCCCTTTCAAAGCCAAGACGGTTTTGAAGAATAGCTCCTGCGTCATCAATTTCTGGTCGACAGACAAGGCAATGGATCACCTTGTCCGTAATTCGGATGGCGACTGGCTGCTGTTTGTGCATGAAGGCGCTGGCGATTTTTACTGCGACTTTGGCCATCTTGAATACAAAGACGGTGATTACATCGTTCTGCCGCGCTCCACCATGTGGCGCATCGAGCCCAAAGGCAAAACCAGCCTGCTGATGGTGGAGGCAACGAACGACAGCTATCGGCTGCCAGACAAAGGCCTGCTTGGGCCCCATGCGCTGTTCGACCCCGCAATTCTTGATGTGCCGTCCATCAATGACAAGTTCCGCGCCCAGCAGGGCGAAACGCAATGCAAGGTCATGGTCAAACGCCGTCAGGAAATTTCGACCATCACCTACCCCTTCAATCCGCTGGATGCAAAGGGCTGGAAGGGTGATTTGCTAGCCGTGCGCCTGAACTGGCGCGATATCCGCCCCGTTGCCAGCCACCGCTATCACCTGCCGCCGTCGGTGCACACAACGTTCCTGTCGAGCCGCTTTGTGGTTTGCACCTTCACACCCCGCCCGTTCGAGACAGACCCCGGCGCGTTGAAGGTGCCGTTCTTCCACAATAACGATGACTACGAAGAATTTATTTTCTACCACAAGGGAAACTTCTTCAGCCGCGATAATATCAAGCCCGGGATGACGACGCTGCACCCCTTCGGCTTTACGCACGGCCCGCACCCGAAGGCGCTGGCGAATGCCGCTAACCTTGGCGGCAAAATGACGGATGAAGTCGCCGTCATGATCGACGCGCGCGACCCGCTCGACATCACCAAAGACGCGATGGATGTGGAATGGAAAGACTA
>JBBQWK010000150.1:0-5143 GCA_038210695.1 Alphaproteobacteria bacterium | reverse complement strand
TTTCCGGCAAGGGTGGCACGCGCATTACGCCCACCGTCTCGCTTGATGACGTCAAAATGCTCGCCCGCACCATGGCGCTGAAGAATGCCGCAGCAGGTCTGCCGCTCGGCGGTGCGAAATCAGGCTTGAAAGCCAACCCTGATGAAGACGGCTTCGAGAAAAAATACCGCCGCTTCGCGCAAATGATGAAACCTCATTTCCATGAAAACGGCGGCAAATACGGCGGCTTCGGTTTTGATATCGGCGCACGTCCCATCCACCCCGTCTGGATTTCGGATGAATTGAAATCAACCCGCAGCTTCACAGGCAAGACGGTTGAAATGGGCGGCACTGACTACGACAAGGAGGGCATTGCGGGTTTGGGCGTTGCCACCGCCGCGCATGCGCTGCTGAAATTTCAGGGCCGCCCGACGAAGGGCGCGACCTTCGCGGTGCAGGGGCTTGGCGCCATGGGCGCTGCCGTCATCCGCTATTTCTCCGAACATGGCGCGGTGTTGAAATCGGTCTCGGACCCGAAATTTGGCGGCACCTTTGTTTTTGAGGAACCGTTGAAGCCCGAACTGCTGCAGGCCTTAGCCACCATGGACAATGAAACCGCCAAGCGCCTGCTGGATGAAACCGGCATTCAGCCCCGTGCGTCGGATGATGTGCTGTATCAGGAAGTGGATATCCTGTTCCCTTGCGCCATTCACAACGTCATCCGCGAAGACAACGTCGCCCGTATCGCGGCGCGCGCTGTCGTGGAAGGCGCCAACGGCCCCTGCACGGAAGGCGCGCGCACTGCGCTGTATAAACGGGGCGTCACCGTTATTCCGGACTTCATCGCCAACCCCGGCGGCATCATCGCCGCCTATGTGGAGCTGACATCGAAAGTCACGCCGGAAGAAAACGCCGTTTCCCGCGCCAAGGTCAAGGAAGCCAAAGACATCACCATCAAGCGCATCGAAAAAAATATCGACAAGCTGATGAGTATCGTTGCCGATCAGGGTGTCGAGCCCGCGATTGCCGGCCGCTACATGGCCTACAAGAATATTTTTGAAGGTGTGCGGGTTTAAGTTTTAAAATTCGTCGGGGTTTGACGCCAGAATCGTCGCGCCGATTTTCTTGACTGCCAGTTCGTGCAGCCGCCGCGCGATGATCAGCCATAGAGGGCTGATGAGCAGGCTCAAGGCAATGACGGAAATCATCAGCCTGTAGCTGTCATCCGAAATCACCTGCGCCGACAGGCCGACGGCGCAAAGAATAAACGAGAATTCACCGATCTGCCCCATGACGACGCCGCTATGAAAGGCGCGGTCCCACGGCTCCCCCAGCAGGTGCAGGATGGCGACGTTGACGGTGGTCTTCAGCAGCGTGACGACCGCGAGAACCGAGACGACCGCACGCCAGTGCTCCGCAATAAAATGCAGGTCCATGAGCAGGCCGATGGAGAGGAAAAAAACCATCAGCAAAATGGTCTGGATAGGCTCCGCCGCTTTGTGCAGCGTGGCGCGCACGTTGGAGTTGCCGATGATAAGCCCCGCAACGAAGGCGCCATAAGCGGTCGAGAGCCCGATGATGCCGGACAGCGTTGCCCAGGTGAAGCAGAAGGCCATGGCCGCCAGCGGAATAATCTCCGGCCGCGACACAATCCATTCAGACATGGGCAGCGTAATGCGGTCGCGCTTCGACAGAAACCAGCTTAAGGCAACGAGAAGCCCGATGGAAATGACAAGCTTGACGATAATGGCAATGCTGGCGTCGCTGCCGGATTGTATCGCCGCGTTATCGGGGTGGAAGGCGCTGATGATCAGCAGCATGGGGATGACGGCAAGATCCTGCGCGATCAGTGTCGAGACCGTGGTGCGGCCGACGGGCGTGCGCAAATCATCCGTCTCCTCCAGAATTTTGATAGAAACGGCGGTGGAGGAGAGAGCGGTCGCAAAGGCGAAAACGACAACACGCTGGATAGACCATTCAAAGAAATACCCGATGCCGTAGAACACCGCGAAGGCAACACCGATCTGCAGCGCCGCGGTTGAGAGCGCAGTTTTATAAACGGATTTAAACGAGCGCAGCGAGAGTTCCATGCCAATCAGGAACAGCAGCATGATGACGCCCAGTTCCGCCAGCACCTGCACGGGTTCTGTGTTTGACACCAGCGCCAGTCCCGTCGGCCCCAGCACAACGCCCGCGATGATATAGCCGACAATCGCCGGTTGACGCAGGCGGATAAGCACGAGCCCGCAGAGCAGCGCCGCCGTGGTGACAAGCGCGATCGATGTCAGCGTATCAATGTGGGCGATTTCCATCCTGTCTCCTGTGATATTGCGTACGGGATAAGATAGGCCGTGGGGTACAATAGTAAACGCCTGACTATGATATAGTCAGGCGTTACGAATTAAAATCTACAAATGCTGTTTACGTTGTAAACGGCTTACTGCAGGTAGATGTGCACTTCGCTGTTGCGCACATCGGGGCTGTTGGCCGCGTTCAGGCGCACGCGCTCCACCGGCAGGCCCATCGCAGACAGGGAGCGGAGAACCGACTCGCCGTTTTTGCGGGCTTCGCTTGAAGCGAGCGCCATTTCAGCCGGGTTGCCGCGCGAGGTGCTGACGGCAACAAGGTCAAAGCGCGCGTTCGGGTATTTATCAAGCGCTTGTGATACCGCGGTATAAAGCGGCTGTTCATAGTTCACGTTGCTGCGGTCAAAGCGGATGATAACCAGCGGGCGGCGGTTTGCCGGCGCGGGGTTCGGGCGGAATGTGGTCGCCGCATCCTGCGTTGCGCGGGTGTAGAGGCTGTTGGAAATGTTCTGGCCATACAGCTCGCCATTGGAGATGGAGAGCGAGAGCGTTTGCAGGTTGGCGCGCTCCGAGCGGAGATAGGCAGAGCGGCGGTTGATCTCGTCGTTGACTGAGGTCAGCAGGCGGTTGAGGTTGACGATCTGCTGGTTGGTATTGTCTTCAAGACGGCGCAGGTTGTCGTGGTCTTCCTTGACCGCGCCCGAAAGGCCGTAGGTCGCGCGGATGCTGTCTTGCAGGAACGCGCCTTTGGACGCTTCGGCAGCAAGGTCAGCGGCGAGGCCGTTGAGCAGGCCTGCGGAATTCGACAGGCTGTCCAGCTTGTTCTGCGCGTTGTTCCAACGTTCGACCAGCACGGGGTTGCCGGGCGTCGTGCCCGATTGCAGCTCCGTGTTGATGGCGGCGACGAGTTCGTAATAGGAAGCGGCATCCGCATCGCTGCGCTGCTGCAGGGCTTCAAGGCGGCTCTGGAAGGCGCCGGTGTCATTCTGCAACTCGTTCAGGTCTTTGTTGAGCGAGGCGACTTTATGCGTCACTTGCGTTTCAACATGGCGGTGATAGTAGGGAATTTCTTTGCCAGACCGCTGCATCGGGCCGTTGCCAGCCAGAACCGTATCGGCCGAGCCGCGGCGGTAGATGACGGCGGGGGCGGGATCATTGGTGGTGGTGAGTGCCGGCAGGCTGCGCGCATCCGACATATCGCTCGACTGCGGCGCCGGGGTCATGCCGTCATCGCCGTTGTAGCTGCCGGACCAGTTGGCGGCATGGGCCGCGGACGCTGCCGTCAGCGCGGCGCTGAGGGCAAGGGCGGCGACAAAATTGCGAAAAATGACATGGCGCAAGGTAATACCTCGTAATCTTTAAACTGCAGCGCTGGCCGGCTGGTGGCTCGATGGAATCCTTGTTATTTTTAAACTATAAAACCAAGGACTTGCAAGATTGAATCCGCATAACCGCCGATTGGGCATGACAAATATATGCGCCATGGCCAAATTGCCATTTTCATAAATAATTCAAACAGATGGCTGCCGGAGTCTTTTGCGGCCGCCCGTGAGTAACGGGGCTTACAGCCAAAATTCCTTGCGCTGCGGCGCAGAATCTTATAGAAACCTAAGGTCTCGGCGGCAGGGCCTTTTTATGCCCGCACAGCCAAGGGCACGCGCCTGTAGCTCAACTGGATAGAGCATCTGACTACGAATCAGAAGGTTAGGAGTTCGACTCTCTTCAGGCGCACCATTTATCTCCCTCAAATCATTACCTCAACGCTTACCGTGACGTTACTTATCAACTCTTTATGCGCTTTGCAAAAGTGTAGGGGCGTATCCTCCCGTAATAACTGTTACGTCGACGTGAAGCCGGGGTCGCAAACACAAATCGTCAGCCCTGCCGTCCCGCGCCAGATGGAGGCAAGGGTTCACGGGCAAAATTATTTTAAGGAAAGCTCCGGCTAATCGTGGCAACGAAGCGACCAGCGCAGGCGTCCCTGCACTGGCCTTTGCTTATATTTGTATTGTCGTAAGCAAGGGAAAGTGAAAATTTTTCCCAATTGTAGGTCGCGCCAGCCGACCAATCGGTATAGCTGGAGATACCGAATGCGTCATCGTCCTTGATAAATTGATGCCCGATGGCGGCGTTGAACGAGATCTTGTTGTCCACAAGGGGCAGGCTGGCACCGCCGTTCAGATAAAGGCTTGTGCCGGAGCCCGCGAAAAAATCGGGAGAGATAAACAACGCGCCCGTCAAATTGAACGGACCCGCGGGAAGGGCCGTTGCCATCTTCGCCTCTATATAATTGTAATCCAGCGACCCCGCCGCGCCGGGGTAGGAGTAAAAAATTAGACCCACATCGTTTAACGCGTTCCCCCACGGCCATTTAAATCCCGCTGCATAGTCAACTTCCGCTTGTGCCTGCCGGCCATCATTAAAGCCCACATTTGATATCCATGCGCCTGCATAGGGACCGCTGCTGCCGCCGATGGATAGCGAGGCCTGCGCCGCAGGCCTGCCGTCACTTTGTGAAATGCCCCGAAAGACATAGTCGCTTGTTATCGTGGCGGAGCCGGAAACGACGTAAGGCATATTTTGAAGCGCGGTGTCAGCAACCGCTTTGCTTGCCGCTATAAAAATACTGCAGAAACAAAAAATCATCGCGATCTCGGAATTTAGATTTCTCATGGCGACCCCGTTGCTGTGTTTTGGATAAATGATTTTTATCCGGTGCAGGGTGCCTGTCCTGTAAAAAGACCGTATAAACCAGTGGGCCCAAGGGTTTGATAACGCTCTGCGAAATTATTATTTACGGCTTATTTACGCGACCTACCGGTAAGCCCGTCCCAATAATAGGGATAGGTAAACGGAGG
>JBBQWK010000149.1:0-5206 GCA_038210695.1 Alphaproteobacteria bacterium | reverse complement strand
GCCCGTGAAATCATCAACGCCCTGCAACACACTTTTAAGGACATCGTTATCACCGCCGAGCTTCGTCGTGCTAAGCAGAGTCAGGTGCGGGTCATAGTTGTCTTCTTTTTCAGGAATGCCGCCGGCGGCTGTAATGGCATTCACCACCAGCTGCTGATAATCGAAAATGCTGGTGCCTGCATTCATCAGCATCGGCCATTGCGAAACGCTGGCGGGGTCTTTGCCGTTCTTGATGTGCATGCGGTCAAAAACCATGTCGGGCGGCGGCAGTGATTTTATCGCATCCCAAACTTTATCAACGCTCGCACCTTCCGGCACTTCAAACTTGCACAGAGTCACATGCGGCACAGAGCGGCCTTCAGCCATGCAATAGCCGTCATCATCCGCAAGGTGGCGGGCATTCGCGGTCATAGCGAAATAGGCAGGCCAGCTTTCCTGCGGCGGCGTCAATACAGCGCGGTAAACAGTCATTTTTCAGCCTTATAATGCGTCATTAAATGTAGCAGCAATCATCTAACATTCGCTTAAGGCGCAGGTTATTGATATTGCTGCGTGATTAGCGGTTATTGCGCCAGCCGTACACCAGCACATGCACATCGCCCGCTTCCTCAACTGTCAACTCTAAATCCGCATCTGCCAGCTGTGCCTTGATTTCATCAACCGTGAAGGCGGCGAGGAGGGAGTTGTAGAAGTCGCGGCGCAGTACGTCCGGCTCGTTGCCGGAAAGTGTGTCGACAAGATGCTGCGCGGCATCTTCACTTTCGGGACGGCGGAGATCGGCGACAAAAATAAACGCGCCGGATTTTGCATGATGCTTGATGGTCTGCCACAACACTTTCGGTTCGTGCAGGTGGTGCAGCAGGCTGTGGCTCATCACGACTTTGTAATCGTTCTCCAAAATATCGGGGGAGGGGATATAGGCTTCGGCGAAATTGACGCGGTGGTTGAGGCCGCTGTTTCGCATGCGCTCCGATGCAAGGTCGAGCATCGCGGGCGCGCCATCAATGCCAGTGAAAGTTGCGGCGGGATAGGCCTTTGCAAAACGCTCCAGCACATCCCCGCTGCCGCAGCCGAGGTCCAGCACTGCGCCTGTCAATTCACGGTTAAAGCGCGCGCGGAACAGTTCAACACGCGCGCTGTGGCTGGCGGAAAAATCGGCAGCGTCATAGGCTGCCGCCTGCTCCGCATCATCCATCAATTCGGGCTCGGTTTGGCGTGGCATGGGCATGGGCATCGGCATGTTTGGACTCCTTTTGTACTCAGGCGCATTCTAGCGGATTAGGGCAAGTCTTTCATCAAATTGACGGAATCAACTTTTTTCGGTTGCCCGATTCGCAGGCATGCGGTATAAAAAGGTTATGAGTCAACGGGTTCGCATAGCACCTTCCATTTTATCCGCAGATTTCTCGAAGCTTGGAGAAGAAATCCAAGCTGTCGACGCGGCAGGGGCGGACTATATCCATCTTGATGTTATGGACGGGCATTTCGTGCCCAACATCACTTTCGGCCCGGTTGTGCTTGATAGCATTCGCAAAGTGACCAAAAAAACCTTCGACGTCCACCTCATGATCTCGCCTGTGGATAACTTTATCGAGGGCTTTGCAAAGGCCGGCGCCGACATCATTACCTTTCATCCGGAAGCGGGTTCGCATCCGCACCGCACCGTCCAGCTGATCAAGTCGCTTGGCAAGAAGGCCGGGGTTTCACTTAATCCCGCCACGCCGACCGCCGTGCTTGACCACCTGATCGGCGAACTGGACATGATTTTAATCATGACGGTCAACCCCGGCTTCGGGGGCCAGAAATTCATACCGCTGCTCGACAAAATCAAGGATGTCCGCGACCGCATTACAAAAAGCGGCCGGCAGATTGATCTGGAAGTCGACGGCGGCATTAATGCCGACACTGCCAAGCAGGTCATCGCCGCCGGCGCTGATGTGCTTGTCGCGGGGACGGCTGTCTTCAAAGAAAAAAACTATGCAGAGGCAATACAACGCCTTCGCGGTTAATAGGGTACGGACGATAGGGGAGTGTGTCTCGCGAGGGGTCGCGGGGTGCATAAGGGGATGTTTAAATGTTTTTGACAGACACGAGTCTGATATACAAGGGAATCCGCCCGCTGCAGCGCATTGTTCTTGGCAATGTGCTCGCGAACCCTTTATCCAGCTTAAGTCTTCCGGGCCGCGTGCCCGACCATTTGAAGGTTGTCCCGCCCGATCCCTGGCCCGGTGAAACCCAGCGCGGCCGCGACATGATCGCCGGCATCTTCCGCTTTGCCGGACAAACAATTGAAAAAGAAAGCCTGTCATGGGAGCCGAATGGCGCCAAGCCCGAATGGCTGGCGGAGCTGCACGGTTTTGAATGGCTGCGCGACCTCCGCTCCGTCGGCGGGGAACGCGCCCGCCGCATGGCACGCGAAATGGTCGGCAACTGGCTGAACCGTTTTGAAAAGCCGGATGCCGCCGCATGGCGCCCCGATGTGACCGGCATGCGCCTTGCCGCCTGGATTTCCTTCCACGATTTCTTCTGCGCCGCCGCCGATGATGTATTCCGCAAGGAATATTTCTCCAGCCTGCTGCGTCAGGCGAAACATTTGTCCAAGGCGCTGCCCGGCAACTTTAGCGGCATTGCGCTGATGCGTGCTTACAAAGGTTTGGCTTATTCCGGCCTCTGCCTTGATGAAGGCGAGCCGCGTCTGGAACAGGCATTTCAGGGTATTCTGCACCAGATCAAGGAACAGATTTTGCCGGACGGCGGCCATATGTCGCGCTGCACGCAAAGCACGTTTGAATTCCTGCAAATCCTTGTTGACCTCCGCACCGCTCTCACCGCCGCCAAGGTGGAAATGCCGGAAGAATTGCAACATGCGATTGACCGTATCGCCCCCGCCGTTAAATTCTTCCGCCATGGCGATGGTGCGCTCTGCCAGTTCAACGGCGCGCAGGAAGGCAACCCGAATATCTGCGAAGCAACGCTGATGCATTCCGGTGCGCGCGGCAAGGCGATGAAATCGCTGCCGCATTGCGGCTATGAACGCATTACGCAAGGCCGCTCCAGCCTGATCATGGACGTCGGCCTGCCGCTGCAATCAAAATACGCCGACCGCGCCCATGCGGGCGTTTTAAGCTTTGAATACAGCTTTGGCCGCGACCGCGTGTTTGTGAATTGCGGCACGTCGGAAGTGAAGGGCAAGTGGCGCGACCTGCTGCGCTCCACCGCCGCGCATTCGACGGTGGTCTGCGACCATCGCAACACCTGCCAGATTGATGACAACGGCCTGCTTTCCGGCCGCCCCGATGTGCGCTTCAAGCGGCATGAAGATGAAAACATCGCCATGCTGGAAGGCAGCCACAACGGCTATATGCCGCGCAACGGTCTCTCGCATCACCGCTGCATTCGCCTGAAAGAAAACGGCGAAGTGCTGTCGGGGGAAGACCAACTTGTCGGTAAATCTGGCGTCGGCTATGCCGTGCGCTTCCACCTGCACCCGCATATCCAGGCGTCGCTTATCAAGGAAAACCAGGAAGTGCTGCTCCGCGCCCGCAGCGGCACGGGCTGGCGCTTTACGGCGTCGCCCGGCACGACTATCGCGGTTGAAGATAGCGTTTACGCCGGCGAGGGCGAAATTCCGCGCCGCACGCTGCAGATTGTTATCAGCGGCGTCACCTCCGGCGCGCCCACCATCATCGGCTGGGAACTGAAGAAAGAAAAAATGTCATGAGCATGACCGCCAGCGGCAAAATCCGCAATATCGTCGACGACAACGGCCAGTTCCTCGTCTCCCTCGCAGATCACGATGGTTATTTCACCGTGGCCGACAATGAACTCAGCGACTTCCTGCAAGGCATGTTCCGCGATGCGGTCGCGGCGGGGCCAGATGGTTCCTTCCGCTACAACAAGGACCTCGTCATTTCCGAGATGCTGTTCTAGCCCTTCATCGGCGCGAACAGGCAACGCCAGAAGTCTTTTGTCGTCGGCTGGCCCCAGGCTTTTTTCACCAGCGCAATCCACGGATAGAAATTGACCGTAAAAGGGTCTCTACGCGGCACGATGTATTTTGCGCCATAGACGGGCTTGGCCTGTTCTTCCTCGTAAGTGCCGAACAGCCTGTCCCACAGCACAAACACGCCGGCGAAATTCTTGTCGATATATTCGGCATTGGAGGCATGGTGCACGCGGTGGTTGGACGGCGTATTCATCACCCGTTCCGCCGCGCCCAGTTTGCCAACGGTGTCGCTATGGATGAAATACTGGAACAGCAGGTTGAGCTGGAAGGCGATAAAAATCGTCACCGGCGAAAAGCCGACAATTATCAGCGGCACAAACACCACCCAGCCGAACAGCGGCGTCACCCACGGCAGGCGCAGGGCCGTTGAAAAATTGAATTCTTCCGAACTGTGATGCACCGAATGTTCCGCCCAGAGCAGGGGGATTTTATGCTCCAGCCTGTGGCGCCAGTAGTAAATAAAATCGACCAGCACAAAGGCCGCGGCGAAGGTCGCCACATTTAAGGGCAAGTGCCAGAGCATGAATTTGCCGATAAAGCCCATCGCCGCCAGCTGCAGCGCCTTATAGACGAAGTTGTTCAGCAGAAAGCCGATGGAAAAAACCGAAAGGTTAAGCAGTGTTTCAGCCGTATTTCGCGAGCGGCCGCGATACCGGTCAAAAACCAGCCCCGCCAGCGCCATGGCCGCCAGCATCAGCGCAATCGACCAGCGGTTATCTTTCAAAAAAAGAACAAGGTTTTCCATGGCATAAGCCTTTCATGCATTTGGTTGCATGAAAGTTATACCGGGGCGGAGGGGTAATCCCTGTGATTAAAGCTTATAGCCTTTTTTCTTTACGGCTTTCAGCTTTTGCAATTGCTCTAGCTTGCCCATGTTGGCGTCCTGCGCGCCGAGGCCGAATTCCGTCGCGATCTGTTTTGCGAGGGGCAGAACTTTTTTGATTTTGTCGGCGGCGTCGCTGCCATTGGCTTCGGCAAGGTCGATGACGGCCTGCACGCTGTTGTCGGGGTCGTTGATGTTGCAGTTCAGCTCGTCCTGCGCGCGGCTCATCAGGCGCGTGCCTTTCGACGCATGGCGGAAAGCCATGCGGGAGGAGGTGCCGATGACGCCCGATTTCTGGTCGATCAAATCGCGCATCTGGTCTTCCAGATAATCGCCGATGTCACGGATCAATTGCTCAACCTTCGGTGTCCATTGGG
>JBBQWK010000148.1:0-5236 GCA_038210695.1 Alphaproteobacteria bacterium | reverse complement strand
GCTTTGCCGAGGATTTCCTTGATGCCGACGTCGAGCTGCGGCGTTTCCATGATGCGTTCCATTTCTCTCACCATCAGCGCCTGACGCTCTGCGTCATAGCGCTTGAACTGGGTAAAGCGTTTCGCAAGGTTGGTGGCGGTTTTGGCATTGACCTCGTTCAAGTGAATGACGGTATCGGCGAGGAAGGCGTAGCCTTTGCCGTTGGTGTCGTGGAACACGGTCGGGTTGCCGGCAATGAAACCGCCGATCAGGGCGTAAACCTTGTTCGGGTTGGTATCATCGAAGCTCGGGTGTTTCATGAGATCCTGCACGCGTTGCATCGGGTCGCCGTCAGGAATGCCGGCATTGACCGACAGCCATTTGCCGACGACGTTGTTGTTGTCCTTGAACTTCTCGTAGAAGTCATCTAGCACCGCCTGACGTGCATCGGCACCGCCGGAGGGCGGAATGCGTGACAGCGTCGAGAGGGCGGAAAGACGCTCGGTCATGTTGTTGGCGGTGCGGTACTGGGTTTCAGCCTTAGCAGACATTTCGGGTGTGCCGAGCTTTGCGAGGAACCCGAGGCTGGTGTTATGCAGGTCGCGTCGACCAACCTGATCGGGGTTCACATCGTATTTTTCGCCAGCCGGCGTCGCCGTTGCCGCATAAATCGTGCGGTATTCCTGCTCGAAGGTCGTGGCGAGGGTCTTGCGCATAAACGACAGAGCCTCGTTCACGGCTTCGGGATCAAGGGTTTTCAGGTCTTGGGTCACGAGGTTGTACGCGGGCATCGCCAGCGTTTTGGCGTTGAAGGCTTTGTCACCGTCCAGCGCATTGGCAAGGTTAGCGCCGTAAGCGTCGATAAAGTCTTTTGACAGCGTCAGCGGCAGGTCATCCTGCACGTTGTTGATGAGACGGTGCAGCGTCTTGATCATCAGGCGCTCGGTCGCTTCGTATTTGTTGTAGCCGTCAGAGTCATGCGCCATGCGGAAGATAAGTTCTTCATCCGTCGGCTGCGTCGTGACTTTTACAGGCGCGGAGAAACCTCGGAGAATGGAGGGAACAACGGGGCCATTGACGTTTTCGAATTTGAAGGTCTGCGAGGCTTCCGTCAGCTCCAGCACGCGTGTCGTCAGCGCGCCGCCGTTTTCACCCGCGAAAACCAGCGGCACATCCTTGCCTGATTGGCCGATGAGGCCAACAGCAACGGGGATATGCAGATTTTCCTTGTTCGGCTGGTCGGCGGTAGGGTTGGTACGCTGCGAGAGGGTCAGTTCATAGGTTTTGGTCGCGGCGTCATATTTGCCATGGTAGCTGATTTCCGGCGTGCCGGACTGGCTGTACCAGGTGCGGAACTGGGTGAGGTCTTTGCCGGAAACTTCTTCCATGACATTGATAAAGTCATCGCAGGTCACGGCCTGGCCATCGAAGCGGCTAAAGTATTCGTCGGTGCCGGTGCGCCATGTTTTTTCTCCAAACATAGTGTGCATCATGCCGAGAACATGGGAGCCTTTTTCGTAGATCGTGCCGGTGTAAATGTTGTCAAATTCTTCCACCTTGTCGGGGCGGATGGGGTGGGAGAGGGGGCTTGCGTCCTCCATAAACTGGCGGTCGCGCAGCTCGACAGCGTCTTCGATGCGCTTGATAGCTTTGGAGTGCATGTCTTCCGTGAACTGGCGGTCGCGGAGGACGGTGAAGCCTTCCTTCAACGTCAGCTCGAACCAATCCCGCACGGTCACACGGTCGCCGGAATAGTTGTGGAAATATTCATGGCCGATGACGGCTTCAATGTTGATCAGCTCGTCATCCGTCGAGGTTTCGGGGCTGCCGACAAGGAGGGAAACGTTGAAGACGTTGAGGCCTTTGTTCTCCATTGCGCCTGCGTTGAATTTATCAACAACGGCGATGTGGAAGACATCGAGGTCATATTCGCGTCCGTAGCGTTCTTCATCCCACTTCATAGCGCGTTTGATGGATTCCATCGCCCATTCAATTTTGTCTTCGTAGCCGGGCTGAACAATAATGCGGAGGTCGACCTTTTTGCCGCTCATGGTCGTGAAGGTGTCTTCCATCACTTTCATATCGCCGGCGACGGTGGCGAAGAGGTAGCTCGGCTTCGGCCAAGGGTCATTCCAGGTAATGCTGTGACGGCCGTTGCCTACGTCGGTCGTGTTTTTATACTCGCCGTTGCCGTTCGACAGCAGAATGGGGAAGCGTTTTTTGTCGGCCTCCATCGTGACGTCGAAGGTCGCAAGGTTATCGGGGCGGTCGAGGAAGTAGGTGATACGGCGGAAGCCTTGCGCTTCGCACTGTGAGCAGAAAACATCGCCCGCCATATAAATGCCGCTGAGGGATGTGTTTTCCTTGGGGTTCACTTCCGTCGTGATGTGGAGGGAGAAGGGCTGCGCCGGCGGATTTTTGAGGATCAGGTTTTTGTCGGTGACGACATATTCCGATTTATCCAGCTCGCGCGTTTTGCCGTTTTCAGTGATCGTCAGGCCGAGCAGGCGGAGGTCTTCGCCATCCAGCACCAGCGCACCGCCCCTGGCAGCGGCAGCGGGGTTACGTTCGATGTCGATATGGCTTTTGATGACCGTCTTTTCTTCATCAAGGTCGATATGTATTTTGACCTTCGGAATTTTGTATTCCGGTGCGCGGTAATCGTCGCGATAAAGCGGGTTGCGGTGAGGGTCAAAGAGGAATTCCTTCTTTGCGGCCATGGTCGAGCGCTCCATTTGTGCTTGATGTATTATGTTTATTATATTTGTTCTGATAAGGAAGATTAATTTGCCAGAAATACCAAGTCAACAGGCATTATTGTAAGGAAATTACAATAATGCCTGTGCAGATAAACACGAGCGATTAGAAGGATTTCAGGCCAATTGATACTGGCTGACGCCGTCTTTGACGGTCTTTACAATCCGGCCGGCGCGTTCTTCATAGACCAGATGCGCCAAAGTCTCGCCAAGGGCGAAGAAAATATCATGCGATTTGGAGAGGATGCGATGGGAAAAAAGCCCCGTCATGGCCTGATGGCCGGTAACCGGCCCCTCGGCCACCACCTTGCGCAGCTTTTCAAGGCGGCGTTCATGGTGGTACTTCAGCTCGTCAATCCGGCGATGAAGCCCGCGGAAGGGGACGCCGTGGGAGGGCAGCACCAGAACATCATCCGGCACTTGTTTGCGAATATCTTCCAGCGTGTCCAGATACGCGCCAACAGGATCATCGGCAAAATATTTGTCAGGGAAAAAGCTGATGTTGGGGCTGATATCCGGCAGCACCATGTCCCCGGCGATGAAGATTTTATCTGCCGCGTTATAAAGGCTGGCGTGCTGCGGGCTGTGGCCATAGCCGCCAATAATCAACCACTGCTTATCGCCCAGCGTAACAGTTTCACCGGGCTTCACTTCGGTAAAGCTGGCGGGAATAGCATGGACGACTTTTTTATAGGTAAAGCGGCGGCCGAGCATTTCCTCCACCTGTTCTTTCGAAAGTCCGGCGGAAATGTAATAGGGGCGGTAGAGCGCGTCTAGCTTTACTTCGGATTCATCGCTGGTCAGGGCGCGGGCAATGTTATATTCCGGCGCTGTCATCTGCACCGTCACGCCCGTGCGTTCTGCCAGCCAGCCGCCGAGGCCAAAATGGTCGGGGTGGAAATGGGTGATAAAGACGTTTTCAACCTTCTGGCTGCCGATGACGTGTTTGAAAACGCCTTCCCAAGCCTCCAGCGTTGCGGGGTAATTGAAACCGGCATCAATGATGGAGAATCCGTTATTGCCTTGCAGCAACCAGATGTTCACATGATCCAGCTCGAAGGGCAGGTTGGTGCGCATCCAGTAGAGCTTCGGAAAAATCTCGACCGCAGTGCCAAGTTCTGGAATTAAGTCAAATTCCGGCGTATAGGTCTTGGCGGGGCGTGGTGTGGCAGCGTTTTTCAATAAAAAGCTCCTTTTTGGCGGTCTTGCGGCATCTTAGCGTCTTTTTTGCTTTTTTATAGCCATATTCATCATCTAGACTGTAGTCCCGCGTTACCAAGGACAGAAATTTTGACCTTTGCGCTCGACCATCGCCTTGCCGACAGCTCCCACTTCATTGAAGACTGGGGCCTGTGCCGCGTGTCGCTGAAAAATGACAAGACATGGCCCTGGCTCTACCTTGTGCCGCGCCGGGAAAATATTCGGGAAATGTGCGATCTGGCTGCAGCCGACCAGTTGCTGCTGGCGCAGGAAATGGCGCTGGCGCAAAAGGCATTGATGGCGCTTTATGCGCCCGATAAAATCAACACCGCCGCGCTTGGCAATATGGTGCCGCAACTTCACATTCATATCTTCGGCCGCTACAAAACAGATGCCGCCTGGCCACGGCCCGTATGGGCTATACAGAGCGACGAAATTCCGTATACTGAGGACGAGAAGAGCGCGGAGATTCAAAAGCTTAAAGCATGCTTCGCGCAGCTGCAACGAGGGGAAAAAGCCGCATGTCATCCATGATGTTCTGCCAGGGGCTCTACGAGCTGATGGACAGCTATGACGGCTTTATCATGGACCAGTGGGGCGTCCTGCATAACGGCGTTGCGCCGTATGAAGGCGTGATCGATACGCTGAACCACCTCAAGCAGCGCAAGAAACAGGTCGTCATCCTTTCCAACTCTGCCAAGCGCTCCGATGACAACGTTGAGCGCCTGAAGAAACTCGGCATCAAGCCCAGCCTGTACCAGAGTGTCGTCTCCGCAGGGGAAGTGACCTGGCAGGGGCTGAAAGAACAAAAAGACGCGCCGTTCAAAAACCTTGGCCAGAAATGCTACCTCATCACGCGCGATAATGACCGCACGCTGTTGAACGGCCTCGATATTGAAGTCGTCGAAAATGTTGAAGACGCGCAATTTATTCTCATCACCAGCTTTGACTCGCCGAATAAAAAGGTCGAGGAACTGGACCCTATCTTCAAGAAAGCCGTCATTAAAAAGCTGCCGGCCATCTGCGCCAACCCTGACCTCGTCACCGTTTACGGCCATGAACGCGCTGTCGGCCCCGGTGCTGTTGCCAAGCGCTACCATGAGCTGGGCGGCATGGCGCATCTCATCGGCAAGCCGCATAAAACCATTTTCCGCTACGCCCTCGGCATGTTTGACGACGTCATCCCGTCGCGCATTCTCGTGATCGGCGACTCAATCCAGCATGACATCGCTGGCGCCATCGGCGTTGATCTTGATACCGCCTTCATCACCCAAGGCATTCACGCCAACGCCTTCAAACCC
>JBBQWK010000147.1:0-5286 GCA_038210695.1 Alphaproteobacteria bacterium | reverse complement strand
CATCGACTATCTCGACCTGTATAAACCGGTTGAAAAAACCGCCGCCTAAAAAAGTGAAGCCGGCGGTCCTGCTCCTTCAGGACCGCCGGCTTCGGGCTACTTTTATATTATGTTTCTATCTAGTTAAGCTTCAGCAATACGGGCCAGACGTTTCGCGCGGATCCTGCGGCGGCTGATGCACCACGAGACGAGCGAAAGTCCCGCAACACCCAGCCAGCAGGCGATTGCCACCAGCACCCACCGCACGCCATAAGCGCTGGAGATGTGCCCCATGACCGTGCTGACGGGAATAAACATCAGCGAGACCAGAAGGCTCTGGGTCGACAGCACTGTTGCCCTGCGGCTGGAGTCCACGTGGCGGTTGACGGCCTCGCTCACGCGCGGGGCGGCAACGCCATACAAACACGTACCGCCCACCATCAGCAGCGCAACACCCAGCCAGCCGGGGCTGACCGATGCCGCGAGGCAGATGCCAACCGCCGCGCTCCACACAATCATGAGCGGGCGGAGGGAGCCGACCTTGCCGTCCAGCTTGTGCCCCAATTGGGACGACAAGCCGCCAAGGCAGAAGCCGACCGCCATGAGAACGCCATACCAGCTTTCCGGTATGTGCAGCGCCATGTAGTAGGACTGCTGCGTCCACATGATCATCTTCGTCGAACAGAACATGACCGCCGCGAAGAAGATGATGAAGCCGACCTGCGGATGGGCAAGCGCGTACTTCGTCGTCTCGATCACATCCAGCACCGGATGTTTTTCCGGCCGCCGCCTGTGCCGTTCCGGCTCATCCACCTGGCAGGCGATGAAGAGGCCCGTCAGGAAGGTGAGCGCCGTCAGCAAAATCGGGCCCTCGTGCATATGCGGATACACCAAGCCGCCGATGACGCTGGCGAAGGCGACGCTGTAAAGGCCAAGGCCCGCCCGGCGTCCTTCCCGCTTCCTGTATTCCGCCTCGCGGCCCTCCGACATCAGCGATTCATATAAAATCGAGGTGTTGGTGCCGTTCAGCAGACAGATGCCGACGCCGATGATGGACTGCGCCAGCGCCGCCATGAATAAGCTGTGGGAGACAAGCAGCAGCGAATAGCCGATCAGCTCCATCAGCGTGCTCATGGCCAGCACGGTTTTCCGCTTCCAGGTATCGGACAGCCAGCCGCAGGGAACATCCAGCAGGACAAGCGTCGCCGCGAAGGCCGCCTCCCCAAGCAGGAAGTCCTGAAAGCTGAGGCCCATCTGGTCCCGGTAAAACGGCATGATGACCGGGATGATGAACGACAGGTTGATGCAGACGGCGTGCATTTCCAGCAGCCTTATGTTTCGATCGACACGCATGATCTCCTCGCATTGTTAAAATCAACAAGGCGGAGGCGGATTTACCGTTTTCTTTTTCGGATTTCCCCTCGGCCTTTCAGTAGGCCGGTGAGGGAAGAGGGATGCTCTTACAACACTAGCCGCAGGACGGGCGCAGTACCGGTCGTCGGAAGCTGGGCAAAATTATAGCCCTTCGCGGAGACGGATTGCGCCGCCGCTTGCTTCCAAATACCGGGGTTATGTTGTTGGCAGTAAGACATGATAGTCCCTTTTGTTTACAGTCCTTCGATTACAACATGGATTCGCAAAATTTTCAATAATATTATTGCTGCGCTGCAGCAAAGCCTTGACTATCGGGCATTATGGATTAGATTGGCGGTTCTTGAAAACCTGATCCGGAGAATTCCCATGCGCCGCAGCCTTGCCGTTATCGTTATCGCGTCTTTCCTGCTCTCGGGCTGCGCGAATGACAGCAATCATTTTGACTCGCGCACGGATTCAGCAACGCTCCCCGTCTTCGTCCTCGCAGCAGCCCTGCTCGGCGGCGCAATCGCGGTTTCGCACTAATCTATTTCAGTGATAATTGACGGCTTGCAGCGGGAGGGTGATATCCCGCGTTTGCACATCCACGCCCTCGACAGGTGCGGAGGTGACGAATTCGCAGAGCCTTGTTTCCAGCGGCGCGTTTGATTTCCACAGCTGGTAAACCTCCAGCCGCCCGAACTGCCGCGCGATAATGTAGGGCTTCAAATCAAAAATCACGATGTAGGAACCCTGCAGGCTGGCGAGCGATGCCGCGAGTTCGGAATTGTCGTCCATGCTCAGGTGCGGAAAATCACCGGCGACCGTGTGGGTGGAATAGATTTTTTCGCGGTGGCTGTTGCCGTCAAGGTCCAGCACCGTTTCACCATTGCCGTTATCCCAGTGCCAGGCGGGCAGGGTCAGTAGCGCATCGGAGGTGAGGAAAAAAATGCCATCGCTTTCGCCCTTGCCGGCATCCGTCACCGGCGCGCCGGCGTGATAGCGCAGGTAAAGCTCGTTTCGCGGGCTGACCAGCTGGCCAAAGACTGCATCGCACAACGGAAAGCCGCGGCCGAGTTTATAGCTGATGATATATTCATACGGCGGCGGCGGGTCGGCGAATGCCGCATGAGGCAATAATGCGATAAGCATTAAAATGGAAATTTTTCTCAACGATAAAAAAAATCTTTTCATTGCGATGACGCCCTGTATTGGCAAACTGCCTTATAGCTAGCCTGACCCTTAGGCGGCGGAGCATCGCTGTCCTTCCCTTGGATTTCGATGATGGTGAGAGAACCCGGCGTGCGCTGTGCCACATAGCCCCGGCCTGCAAACTGGAAAACATAGTTGGCATGCATTTCAGCAAGCGCCATCCCCAAAGCAGAATTGGGATTATCCAGGTACACTTCACCAAAAGTGGCGTTGGGCTTCAGGTATAAAAGCTGATATACCGCTTCCCGATGGCCATCGCCATCAAGGTCAACGATGCCTCTTGCGACCGAAAAATGCGTATCCATTTGTTTGCCTTCGGCGATCAGGGCCTGCAGCCGTGGCTGATTGATGGTTTTAAAACTCAAGAAATCAACCTGCTTCATGCGGATATCGAGAAGATCCCCGTAAACGCCGCGGATAAAAACATCATCTTTTTCGCCATGTGCCGGATTGCCGTCTGTCGAGAGCGGAGAATAGGCAAGATAACCTGAATTAATTTGCGCGCGCAAAAGCCCGCCGATTTGTACGCATATCGGCAGAGTCGGCGAAATTAGAATTTCCATGTTTTGGGATGAGAATGCAGTCGCCGGCTGGTTTAAGAGGATGATTAGGGTGAAAGCCAAAATAATAAAACGGCGCATCAGAACTCTTCCTTGGTGACGCGCGCGATGGTGAGGACGAAAACTTTTTCCGCGCCGTGCTTTTTTAGCATGCGGGCACATTCGTTTAATGTCGCGCCGCTGGTAAACACATCATCGACCAGCATCACGGTTTTGCCAACCAGATTTTGTTGCGGTAGAACGCCGAAGGCGCCGCGCACGTTGTCGCGGCGGTGATTGCGGCTGAGGCCTTTTTGCGGCACGGTCTGGCGCAGGCGCTGGAGGGCGTCCTGCAACACAGGCTTGCGCGCACGCCGCCCCACTTCCGCCGCCAGCAATGCCGACTGGTTGAAGCGCCGCTGCCACAGCCTTTTGCGGTGCAGGGGCACGGGCACTATATAATCTGTGGCTTGCAGCAGCTCCGCCCCCGCGCGCATCAGCCAGGGCGTGAAGGTATGCACGGCATGCAGCCGGTCGCCGTATTTGTAATCAATCACCAGCTTGCGGCTGGCGTCGTTGTAAATCACCGCCGAGCGCGCGCGGTCGTAATGCGGCGTATCTTCAAGACAGCTGGCGCAGAGGACGCCGAGGGGCGTCTGGAAACTGAAGGGGATTCCGCAGGTATCGCAGAAGGGATTCTCTATAAAAGCCAGCTGCGACCAGAAAGCGGGGGCCACCATGCCCGGCGCATCGACAATCTCGCCCGAACCGAGGCAGCGCGGCGGCAGCAGGACATCAATCGTTGCATTCCAAAGGCTTAGAATACGATTTTTGGCTTTAACGGCGTTGGACATAACGGGAAGGATGCCCAAAAAGGGCAGTACGATCAATGGTTAATCTATTTTCCCTAAAGTTCTTGTTTTTACCTATTCGTTAATATATTATTTCACAACTGTGCAAAAACTGGAGGTTCGTTACCAGTCTTTGTTATAATTGGAGTTTGAAGTGACTTCCAAGAGAGCCGCTGTGTCCAAGGTCGATAAGACTGAAATCAACGAGCAGGTTGCCGCCAGCATCCGGAATTTTTCCGAACTTGCGAAGGACGAAGCTTCACGCCAGCGTTCCATCATCGAAATGCCCGAATTTATCCAGCGCAAGGCCGCGCTGATCTCCGCTCACTTCCTGCTGCCAGCGGGCGCCCGCGTTGTCGACATGGGCTGCGAGCGGGGGGAGGTCAGCTATATGCTTGCCCTTCTCAACCCCCGCGTTGAAATCATCGGCATCGACCGCGACCAGAAATCAATCGAGTTTGCGCGCAAGCATTACCGCCTGCCCAACCTGTCGTTCCGCCAGACGGATATTTCCATTCCCGATCTGGAAGATGAGTCCGTTGACGGCATCATCAATTCAAACATGCTGCACCACGTTTATTCCGCGCATGGCTATAACCCGGATGAAGTGACGCGCCTGCTGGAAAAGCAGATGCAGAAGCTGAAGACCGGCGGCACCATGCTGATCCGCGATTACATCATGCCGCCGGATGGCGAATATGTGCTGCTGGAGCTGCCGAACCTGCCGAGCCAGGGCCACACGCCGATGGAATTGTCGGATGCCGATCTGCTCGTCCACTTCTCCCAGCATTCGCGCCCCATGGCTTCCGGCTGCGAAGGCTTTTTTATTGAAGAGCTGATGCCGCGCCGCGAAGGCACGCGCCTGTTCCGCCTGCCGCACAAATGGGCGCTGGAATTCGTGCACCGCAAAAACTACCGCAAAGACTGGGAAAACGAGCTGCGGGAAGAATATACATTCTTCTCCTACCAGGATTTCCGCCGCGAATTCGCGCGGCTTGGCATGCGCATGGTCTTCTCCGCGCCGCACTGGAACCCTTGGGTCATCAAGAACTGCTTCAAAGGCCGGTTCCAGCTGTACAGCGAAGATTATTCACCGCTGCAGGCGCCGGCGACGAACTACTTTATCGTCAGCCAGAAAGTCGCCGACAAGCAGAGCCTGCTGCTGGAAGAACGCCGCCCGAGTCAAAAGCCGGTGGGCGATCTGCAGATCATGGTGGTGCGTGACAAAAAATCGGGCGCGCTGCATGAACTGGTCAAGCGCCCCGGCGAATATTGCGACATCGTCCCCTACCGCATCACGCCCGACAATCGTCTGGTGGTCTATGTGCGTTCGGGCTATCCGCGCCCCATCG
>JBBQWK010000146.1:0-5297 GCA_038210695.1 Alphaproteobacteria bacterium | reverse complement strand
CGCTGATGGTTTAAAGCCGGAGGCAATCTCCGCAATCGCGGTCGCAAGGTTCTGGTGGGATGTCACTTTATCCGCCGGAAGCTGCAGCCCCGCCATTTCACGGCCGGCCCAGTTCTGGCTGTTGATGTGAATAGCCTTCATGCCGGCTTCCAGCGCCGGAAAAATATCCGAGCGCAGGGAATCGCCGATCATCACGGCTTCTTCCGGCAGAATGCCCTTGGCGGCCAAAATGGATTCAAAGACAGCCTTGTCTTTATGCGGCACCACGTAAATTTCTTCGAACAAATGCTTGAAGGCGAGTTTCGCGATGCGGCCTTCCTGCACCTCGTCATCGCCGGCAGTCACGATAAACAGCCGGTACCTGCCGGAGAGTTCGGTGACGGCTTCCAGCGCGCCGGGCTTCAGGGCGGCTTCGCGCGCGTATACATTGAAGGCCATGTCGCGTGCTTCATCCACCAGCGCGTCGGACGCATTGGGCACATATTTCAGCAACGTGTTTTCAAAAGCCTGCGGCAGCATCAACGCGCCATAGCCCATGGTATCGAACAGCTGGGTTTCAAAGTTGCGCAGCACGTTCACGACTTCTTTTTCCGTCGCGGCGGGCACGTAACGCGCCACCAGATTGGCCAGCTCCACATGCGCCTCTTCATACAGCACTTGGGTTTCGAGCAGCGTATTGTCCATATCGAACATGACGGCTTTGATCATTGGCGCACCTGATTATTTTTCTGTAATCCATGAATAGCAAAAACATTCTGGCAAGACCATAGGGAAACCGGAGCCACGCGCATTGTTAATTTTTTATCGATGAAGCAAGCAGTATCAAGGCTTTGTCGGCTGATTATGACTACATATTTTTGACTCAGTACCCCACTTCGTATAGAATAAAGGTGCTCGGGGCAGCCGGGTTTATTTTTGAGGGAAAAATCATGAGTGCAGATTCGACGGGCAGCGTCGCAACCGACACAAAAGATGAGACAAGCGCAGCGCCGGCGGTATCCGCCTTCGCCGGCCATCTCCATCACGACCGCAGCGTGCAGGACGACAATTTATCGGACGAACTTTTTGCCGCCGTCCGCCGGGGCGATGTTCAGCGCGTCAAGGAACTGCTGGATGAGGGCGCGGATGCGAACGAGCCGGAGCCAAACGGCATGACCGTGCTGATGGTCGCCGTCGCCGAAAACCAGAATGCGGTGGCACAGGAATTGATTGCGCGCAAAGAACTGAACCTTGATGCGCAGGACGACCTTGGCATGACAGCGCTGATGCTGGCAGCCGCAGGCAACAACATCACCGTAGCAAAATTGCTGCTGAACGCCATGGCAGGGGACGACCTGCTGAACGCGGATAATGATTCAGCCGACGATGTTGCGCGCGCACGCGGCAACTTCGCCCTTGCCAATATGATTGTGCAGCGCCAGAACCAGCGCAAGGCGCGCGAAGAGGAAACGCTCAAGCAGGAAGAGGCTGGCATCCGCCGCGAGGGCGAGTATTTGCTGCACGCCGTCGAAGCCGCCAAGCCCGAGCCTGAAGTTGTCAATGAGGCCATTTCTGCCACGGTTTTACAGCGCGTTTCGAAATTCCTCGGCTTCTCCAAATTCATGCAGCCGCCGGCAAATGATAGCGCAGCGGAACCCGCGGCAGCGCCCGCGCCCAAACCCAACATGGTCATGAACCTGCTGCGGCGCTTCACCCCGCACATGTGACAATCATCATTCAAAATAAAAACCGGTCATTAACTGACCGGTTTTTTTATGCGTTGATAAATGCCGATTACTGCGCGGCGTTTAATTTCTGTTGTTGCAGGCGCTGCCAGCGGGCATAGGGGATCAGCGCGTGATCTTCGCCAAAGCGCAGCTGCTGCATTTCCAGCCAGACCTGCAGGTACGGATTATCGGGTGACGGATTTTGGCGGAGAATTTCGGCAAGGCCCTGCATCTGGATGTCGCCCAGGAAAGGCAGTTGTTCTTCAATGCAGTCGCGCACGACTTCCGCATTTTCGAGCGTGAGGCCCGAGTCAGCTTCCGTTTCCATCATGAAGGCGATGAGGCGGTGAATGCCGGCGGAGCCTTCATTCGACAGCTGCAGGCCGGTGGTGACGGAAAGAATTTCATTGAGGTGGAAAGTTTTGCGGAGCGAGCGGCGCGGCGCAGCCGGAGCACAGTCAACTTTTTGTAACATCACACAAACACCCTTTTTGAAGGATTTGCGTTTATTCGCGGCCCTTCAAAGTTCATCCAAGATGCCAGCGCAGACGAATTATGTCAAGCAATCGGCCTGCTGCGGCATCAGGTGATGCCTCAAATAGTGTTGTTTATCAGTTTGATAAGGGCAGGCGAGATTATTTTTTGCGGCGCACCATTACGGCCCGGGCTTGAGCGTGCTTTTGGGTGTGGCGGGTTTGTCGAGTCTCTGCGCATCGCGCTTTGCCAGCTCTGCCGCAAAATTGAATTTCGGCGCGATTTGTTTTTCAAGCGCGGCGCCGCTGGCAATCAGCAGGCGCACCATGGAGGTGTCGAGCCGTTCGGCGTTTTGCGACACATAGCGGTCAAGCGGCGTCCAGCCGAAGCGGTCGGGCTCATTCGCCAGCAGCGGTTTTTTCTGCAGCATCCAGCTGACAACGTCAATGCGCAGCTTGTCTTCGGCATAGACGGACTGCTGGGCAATGAAATGCAGCGGCGTTTCGCCGCGCTCGTTACGTGTATAAATGAAATCGGCATTACCGGTCGCGGCGGCGATGCCATCCAGCGCGGCAATGGGGTCTTCGCTTGTCTGCAGCGCCTGGAACAGCAGCGTAAACTTGCGGTTATATTCATCTGAAACCGTTGCGCCCAGCAGCTTCGGCTCGATCTCCGCAATCTCCGCCGGCTTTTTTCCGCTGAAGAAAAGGAACGACGCCAGCTCGCCCTTGACCACTGTGCTGCGGTAATCAACCTCGGCGGGGTTGGCGGTGCGGTTATTGCGGTAGAGGATGGCATGCGGGCAACTAGCGCTGGCGAATTTTTCCGGCTCCGCCTCCGCCACCATTTTCAGCCAGCGGGTGCTCTCCGGCGCGGCGCAGATTTGCGACAACGGCGAGAGCAGCAGATCGGGATCGAAGGGGGTCAGGACATCGAACGTTCTGTCCGCCAGCAGCGCCTTGAATTCGCCGTACAGCTGCTGCGGAATAATCCGGGCGCGCAAATCCTGCAGCAGCGCGAGACGCAGGTCTGCGGCGGGCTCGATCAACAGGCTGTCATACGTGTCAGGCATGGCGGTTTCCGGCTTCTATTGGTGCTTATGGAAGGCGACTTTCACCGGATTCACCTGCGCTGTCAACATTTATGGCAATATATGGGGCTAGAAAGCGTTTGAAATATCCATAATACCCATGCTAGTCTTTGCCTTCCTTATCTGGCGAGATTCTTGAGGACGGCAGCGATGAGATTCGGCCCCCATGACAGCGCCGCTTTTGCGGTTATCCAGGCAGTGCGTTACGGCACGGCGGATGAATTGCTGCAGGCGCTGGCCGCCAAGCCCAACCTTAACTGGTCCGATTCCGAAGGCCAGACGGCGTTGCATTTCGCGGCAAAGGACGGCAAGACGGAAACCGTGAAGCTCCTCCTCTCCCTTGGCGCGGATGCCAATGCGAAGGACGAGCGCGGCCGCACGCCGCTGACCTACGCCGCAGGATCCGGTCATAGCGCAGCTGTGGTCGCGCTGCTGGTGGCTGGTGCCGGCAAAAACGAGGATGAAACCGCGCTGAACGAAGCCGCCGCGCATCACCACGTGGCGGTTGTGAGAATTTTGCTGGATAGCAACCGCCTGAATATCAATTACCTGCCCAAAGCCGGCGAGACGCCGCTGATGGAAGCTGCGCGCGTTGACAACACCGCGATTATTCTCATGCTGGTGGAAGCCGGCGCCGATCAGGAAGCCAAGGACATGCTGGGCAACACCGCCCTGCACCACGCCGCAAAAAAAGACGCGCGCGACGCTGCCAAGTTACTGATGGGCCTTGGCGCCAGCGACACGGTGACGAATATTTATGCCGCCACACCCGCTTCCGCCGCGCGCGATGAAAGCCATGAGCACATGGAAAGCCTGATCGGGTTGAAGGACAGCATCCGGAAAGATTTCCTCGCCGCAGCATCTTTGGAAAAATCGCTGGAGGAACGCCGGCTCCGCGCCGAGCGCGAAGAAGAAATCAGCGCCTTCAACGGCGGAGCCTCCCGCGCCATCACCATCCGCAAAACGCCGGTGCGGTTCCGACGGCACGCTTCCTAAATCATAAACTTGAAATTAAGGCGCGGGCGGCTTGTTGTTGTTCAGGCCGAAACCGCCGGCGAGGCGGCCTTTGTTTAGCCCGGTTTCGCGCTTGCGCATCAATTCCGGGTTGAGGGGAAGCTGTTTTTTGTACTGCGCGCCGGCAACGATTAAACGTTGCACGACGGGGCTGTTGCGGTCGTCTTTTTCCGCAAGGCGGTCAAGCACTGTCCAGCCGCGCGAATCTATTAGATCCGGGTCCGCGCCCAAATCGAGCAGGCGGTCGAGGACTGTGAGGTTCTTTTTATCAATCGCCACATGCAGCGCGGCCTTGCCGTCTTTGGCAATGACGTCGAGGTCGATTTTACGGCTGTGCAGGAATTCGATGAAGCTTTGCTTGTCCTGTTGCACGGCGTGATGCAGCAGCGTGCGGCCGTTTTCATCCGTCGCGGAAGGATCGGCGCCGGCGTTGATGAGAATGCGGGCGGCGGTGATGAATTTTTCATCCATCATATAGGGCATGCGGTCTGCACGGCGGCACAATTCGCCCAGCGGCGTGCGGCCGTAAATGTTTTCGTCATGCAGCAGTTCCGGCGCCTTCTGGATGACCTTCAGCATCATGGAAACATTCTGCGTGCGCGCAAGCGCGTGCAGCACGTTGTTGCCGCCGGTATCCTTGACGCGCAGTTCGCTGGCATCAATCACCGTGTTGAAGGTTTCGGACATTTCAAGGCGCGCCGCCATGTGCAGCACGGTTTCGCCAAGCGGGTTGGCAGCGCCGATATCGGCTTTAAATGCCAGCATCTGCTGCAGCACTTTCGGGTATTTGCTGATGCGCTCGTCTTCCAGCATCATCATGTAGGGGGAGACGCCATAGTCGTTCTTGACGTTGGGGTCCGCGCCGTTTTTGAGCAGATGCTCCACCATCACCGCCTTGTCGAGGAAGGTGTGGAGGGGCGTGTTGCCGTTTTCATCGCGCGCGTTGATGCGCGCGTTGTTGGCAACAAGCAGGTCGACAAGATCGGGCTGCGCGGTGGACACGCAATGCAGCG
>JBBQWK010000145.1:0-5364 GCA_038210695.1 Alphaproteobacteria bacterium | reverse complement strand
ACACGAGACGCGCATCAACCATCGCATTATTTTCAAATTCATAAACAACGCTGTAGCCACCCGCTCCCGTATCGCGGTCTTTGGCAACGGTGATAGCGCGCTTGCCGAATAATTCCTTGCGCTCGCCCCAGACCATGAAGGCATTGCTGCCGTGTTTTGGCTGGAAATAAATGCCGCCGACATCGTCACGGCTGTCCGCTCGCTCCGGCTGCATGAAAATGATGCGCCCTTGGGGAAATTCGATCGCGAATTTTACGTCGGTGTTCTTGGCGGTCATGCTGATTCTATTCCTGTTGTTTGCTGCCAGCAAGATAGAAATTATCCATAACTTTGTCAAAGCGAAATGCAAGCCTTTGGAATGCTTGGCGCTTATAGCCCCCAAGTGACAATCGCACCCATCACAATGGTCAGAAGCGGGCCGATGACCTGCTGCACCATTGTGAGAGCGGCGTCGGTCTTTTTGTTGTAATACTCGGACAGCTGGGTGAGGCAAGCATCGAAGTTGCCGGAGTTTTCGCCGGCGCGGATCATGCCAAGTGACAGCCCGTCAAACTGCCGGCTTGATTGCAGACATTTATACAGCGTCTGCCCCGCGGTGATCTGCGGCAATACGCGTTCAATATCCGCGCGCACGGCGATGTTGGGAATGGTGCCCGCGGCAACAACAAGAGCCTGACGCATATCCATGCCGGCACTGTAAACCAGCGCGAGGCTGTCCGCGAACATGGCGATTGAATTCTGCCGCACCAGCGCGCCGACGGCGGGGATGAACAACATCAGCCGGTCTGTCATCTCACGGAATATCGACAGATACCTGCGTAGCGCCCAGACGGTTATAACCGCCGCGGTCAGCGCCGCCGCGGCATAGGGCAGGCCTGTATGATGCTGCAACAGCGCAAGGCCGATGAAGATGGCGAAGGAAATTTTGGGATAGCGCGTGACTTTGCGCATGCGATGCGCGTTATCCGCCTGACGGCGCAGAATATCGCGGCATTTTTCGAAGATACGGCCGAGGCGGCCGGTTTTTTCGCCGGCGGCGATGAGGCCGATAATGGTGGGCGAAAAATAGCGCGGGTAATATTCCAGCGCCTGATGCAGCGGCTGCCCTGCGCGCACCCCTTCGACGATGTTGGCGGCCATCAGCTGCATTTTAGCGTCGGGCGCATCATCCCGCGCGGCTTCCAGCGCGTCGCGCAGCGGCATGCCCGCTTTTTCCATCTGCTCGAGGCGGAGGAAAAATTCGATCAGGCCCCTCGTTGTCTTCTTGTTGATTAGTCCTCCACCGTCAGGCCGAAGGGCAGGAAAATATCCCTGTCCCCGCGCCGGATCTGGACGAAGTACTTCATGTAGCCCGCGCGCATGGGATGCAGCATGAAGGTAAGCGGGGACGCGCCGCGGTCAGCCGGCTTCTTCGGCTCGGCGCCCAGCGGGTGCATATGCGCCGTGGTCGCAAAATCATCGTAAAAGCCGACGATATGGCCATAGGCTCCCATGACAGGCTGGAGATCTGTCAACTTGTCGCCCTTGTCATCTGTCAGCGTGATTTCACCGTGCGTGGCGGAGCCGACCTTGAAGGTCTTCTGGTCAAAGGTGACGGCGGCTTTCACACCCCCCACTTCGGACGCATCGGCATCTTTTTTCTCGATGCAGGGTTTGCCGCAGGGGGATTTTCCGCTCAAAAGCACAGGCACCATCTCCGCATCGCCCTTCACCGGCTTGACGTCGGCAAAGACGCGGTAATTGTGGCTGGTCTTGGGCGTGAAGGTAAATTCATAGCTGCCCGCTTTTTTGAGCGCGACAGGATGCAGGTGATGATAGTCGGAAAGGCTCTGGTCAACGACGAGCAGGTGAATTTTTTTGGTATGCCGCTCCTCAAGGCCTGCGAGACTAATCGGCTTGTTTTGCTTGTCCTTCAGGTGCAGGACAAGCGTGACAGGTTTTCCGGCTTGAAGCGTTTTTTGCGGCGTCACGCTGGCATGCAGAACACCCTTGCTGTCCATCGCCATGGCTTCGCGCATTTCATCCGGCGTTGCGGGCGCTTGCAGTTCCTGCGCCGGCACATCGGGCTCGCCCATGCGCTGCACTTCAAGTTTCTGCATCGTGGCAGCAATATCTTCCACCGCGGCAGCCGGCAGGGCGGGAAGCATAAGAAGGATGATCAGGGGAAGAACGCGCAGCAGCATGGCAAAACCCTTAAAGAAACAAGGAACTTTATCCGAGTATGCCACAAAGCCGTTATTTTTTAAGTGATATCGCGCCTGCGGTTTATTTTTCGGAACCATACGCCGCCCAAAGGCATAGGTAGCGCGCAAAACAAGGAGAAAAGACATGGCGGACAACCTCGAAGACCAGGTGAAGCAACAGCAAATTCTGCAGGACCAGATCCGCAAGGATCAGGAACAGCAGGCGTTCCTCGCCAAACAGGCGCAGGAACAGGAAGATGTGCGCAAGGCGCAGATCGCCACGGAAGACCTGAAAAAGAGCGGATTGACTGACGCATCCCTCGACGCCATCAACTAAGTTTCGACGGCTTAACGCCGTTCGGAATAAAAGCCCGGGGTATCAAACTCCGGGCTTTTCCTATGCAAATCAGATATTTGACGAGTCCCTTGCCAGCCGCAGGGCATTGGCCCTATGCTTTTCACATATGAAAAAAAGTGAAACGACAGGCTCGCCCATGGGGGTACAGCCGTTTTCCGATGAAAGGGAAAAAAGAATGAGCGTGCAAAAACTGACCAAGGCGATGTTCTTCGCCGCCCAGAAACACACCGACCAGCGCCGCAAGGGCGCAAGGGCCGAACCCTATATCAACCACATCGCCGAAGTCGTCGACCTTCTTGCCCAGCATACGGATGGCAAGAATATCGACCTGCTTTGCGCGGGCGCGCTGCATGACACGGTCGAAGATACCGGCGTCAAGCGCGAGGAGCTGGTGCGCGAATTCGGCGAGAATGTCGCCGACATCGTCATGGAATGCACGGATGACAAGTCGCTGGACAAGGCAGAGCGCAAGCGCCTGCAGGTCGTCAACGCGCCGCATAAATCGGACAACGCCAAAATGGTGAAAATGGCCGACAAGATTTCCAACCTGAAAACCATCCTCGCCTCCCCGCCGCCCGACTGGGCAGAGGCGCGCAAGCAGGAATACTTTACCTGGGCAAAAGCCGTGGTAGACGGCTGCCGCGGCGTCAATAAAGGGCTGGAAGCGGAATTCGACAAAACCTATGCCCGCGGCGTGAAGCAGTTCGGCATGGCGGCTTAAAACCACAGCGCGCATATGCCTGCAGGTCAGTCGACGCGGTAAAGTTCCTGCTCCGGCGGCTTGGGCTGCGGAAGCCATTCCACGCTATGCGCTTTGCCGAAGTCGACATAGCTTTGCAGGATTTTTTGCGCGGGCACCGGCAAAACCTTGCTGGAGGCCGCGGCCTGGATAAAATTTTCCTTGCCGGTCATGGTGCCGAAAAACGCATAGATAAAAACGATGCCGCCAATAACGCCAAAAACAACGCCTATCCATTTGATAGGCAGGTAATATTTGCTGTCTTTGCGTACCGTCATGGTTCCGACCGCCATCAGCGCCGCGCCGATGGACAGAACCACCGTCAGGAACGTGTTGCCGGGGCCGCCCACGTGCAGAAGGCGGTCAACCATATAGATGTAAAACCCGTAATAAAGGCCGAGCATGGCGCTGGTGAAATATGACTTCATGCCACTGCCCCGCCTGCCGGTGAAAAAAGCTTAGCCGGCTTCCGCCATCTTTTCCGTGCGCTTGCGCAGGTTCGGATCGAGGATGGCCTTGCGCAGGCGCAGGGTTTTCGGTGTCACTTCAACCAGCTCGTCGTCGTTGATGAAGGTGATCGCCTGCTCCAGCGTCAGAATGCGCGGCGGAATCAGCTTGGTTGATTCATCGGTGCCGGATGCGCGGACGTTGGTCAGCTTTTTGCCGCGCAGAATGTTGACCGCAAGGTCATTGTCGCGATTATGCTCGCCAACGATCATGCCTTCATAAACTTTCGTGCCGGGCAGCACCATGATGATGCCGCGCTCTTCCAGTTTCCAAAGATCGTACTCGGTCGCCTCGCCGGTATCCATGGCGAGAAGAACGCCGACGCGGCGGCCTTCAACGCTGCCCTTGGAGGGCAGATAGGCGTGGAAAAGACGGTTGATAATGCCGGTACCGCGCGTGTCGGTCAGGAATTCGCCGTGATAGCCGATGAGGCCGCGTGTCGGCGCGATAAAGGTCATCTTGACCTTGCCGCCGCCGGAGGGTGCCATGGACATCATCTCGCCCTTGCGGATGGCCATTTTCTGCACGACGGTGCCGGAGTGTTCCTGGTCGACGTCGATGACGACTTCTTCGAACGGCTCCAGCTTCTCGCCGGTGGCTTCATCTGTTTTGTATAGAACGCGCGGACGGCCGATCAGCAGTTCGAAGCCCTCGCGGCGCATGGTTTCAATCAGGACCGACATCTGCAATTCGCCGCGGCCGAAGACTTCGAAAAGGTCGGACGTCTGGCCGTCTTTGACTTTCATCGCGACGTTGCTTTCCGCTTCTTTAAATAAGCGGTCGCGGATCATGCGGGAGGTGACTTTGGTGCCTTCCTTGCCGGCGAAGGGGCCGTTGTTGACGGCAAAGGACATGGAAATGGTGGGCGGATCGATAGGAACAGCGAACAGCGCTTCGGTCACAATCGGGTCGCAAACGGTGTTCGTCACCGTCGTTTCCGTCATGCCGGCGAGGGAAATGATGTCGCCTGCAAAGGCTTCTTCCAGCGGTTCGCGGTCAACGCCGCGGAAGGCGAGAATTTTGGTGGAGCGGAAGGTTTCAACCTGCTGGCTGGTGATGTCGAGCGCTTTCAGCGGCGCGTTGACCTTGACCGAACCCGAGGTGATACGGCCCGTGACAACGCGGCCGAGGTAGGGGTTGCTTTCGATCAGCGTGACGAGCATGGAGAAAGGCTTGTTTTCCTCGACCTTCGGCTCCGGCACGTATTCGCAAATCAGATCGAAGAGCGGCGCGAGATCTTTTTGCTCGCCGTCTTGCGTCTTGGAAGCCCAGCCCTGACGGCCGGATGCGTAGAGCAGCGGGAAATCGAGCTGTTCATCGGTCGCTTCAAGCGCGACGAACAGGTCGAAAATTTCTTCATGCACTTCGTCGATGCGCGCATCGGGGCGGTCAACCTTGTTGATGACGACGATCGGCTTCAGGCCCATTTTCAGGGCTTTGCCGGAAACGAATTTAGTCTGGGGCAGCGCGCCTTCGGCTGCGTCGACAAGGATGACAACGCCGTCAACCATGGAAAGAATACGTTCAACTTCGCCGCCGAAATCCGCGTGGCCGGGGGTGTCGACGATATTGATGCG
>JBBQWK010000144.1:0-5375 GCA_038210695.1 Alphaproteobacteria bacterium | reverse complement strand
GGTACATCGGCATGCCCTTTATGGGCGTGATGATGGTGGGGAACTCCTGCATCCGCGCGACGGGGGATACGCGGTTTGTCTCCCAGATGCTGACGCTGCTTTCCGTCATCAATATCCTGCTCGACCCCTGCCTGATTTTCGGACTCGGGCCGTTTCCCGCCATGGGCATTGCGGGGGCGGCGGCAACGCACGTTGTTGCCAGCTATGTCACCTGCATGGTGTCAATGTACTTCATCATCTTCAAGCGCAAGATTGTGCGGACGGATCTCATTATTCATCCCGGCCTCTTCGCATCATGGAAGCGTGTGCTGCATGTGGCGGTGCCGTCCGTCATCAGCAACCAGATCGCGCCGATTTCGGCGGCGATTATCACATGGATGGCCGCGGGCTTTGGCCGTGAAGCTGTGGCGGCCTTGGGCGTTGCCAGCCGTGTTGAAAGCCTTGCCATTCTGGTTTTTTATTCCATGGGCGCCAGCGTTTCCATTTTCACGGGCCAGAATTTTGGCGCCGGCAACTACAAGCGCATTCAGGAAGTCACGGCAACGGGTTCCCGCTACGCGCTGATCTGGGGCAGCATTGCGGCGGCCGTCTTGTGGGTTTTTGCCTACCGCATTCCCGTGCTGTTCGACAATAACCCCGATGTGATTACCTATACCGCGCATTACCTTCGCTGGGTGCCGGTCAGCTATGGCGCGATGGGCACGATGATTATTGCCAACGCCGCGCTTAACGCCATGGGCCGTCCGCTGCAGGCGACGGCGCTTATTCTTCTCAAGGCGATTATCATTTATGTGCCGCTGGCCTATTTCCTGCAGGCAACATGGGGTTTTCAGGGCATTCTTATCGCGCTTATGGCGACCAACTTTATCGTCGGCGTAATCACTTACTTCTGGAACAAGGAGGTCGCATCGTGACCCAAAATCTTGCGCCCGCGCGCCTTAAAATTGCCGTTATCGGCACCGGCGTTGCCGGCAACGGCGCGGCATGGCTGCTGAATACCGCGCATGACATTACCGTCTACGAAAAGAATGATTATACCGGCGGCCATTCCAACACCGCCACCAGCCCGCGTGGCACCAATGTGGATACCGGCTTTATCGTCTACAACATGGCGACCTACCCCAACTTTATCGCGCTGATGGAATATTTGAAGGTGCCGACGCAGGAAAGCAATATGTCCTTCGCCGTATCTTTGAACAACGGCGGCCTTGAATATTCCGGCGACAGCATCAACACGCTGTTCGTGCAGCGCCGCAATCTGTTTCGCCCGCGCTTCCACCGCATGTGGCTGGATATTGTGCGTTTCTACCGCGAAGCGCCGAAGTTTCTGGCGGCGAACCCCGAAACCACGTTAAGCCTTGGCGACTACCTCAAGGCCGAAAACTACGGCCCCGGCTTTACCGATGAACATCTGCTGCCCATGGGCGCTGCCATCTGGTCGATGACGCGCGACGGCATGGCGGCATTTCCGCTGCGCAGCTTTATCCGCTTCTTTAAAAACCACGGCTTGCTGACCCTCACCAACCGCCCTGCATGGCGGACGGTAGTTGGCGGCAGCCAGGCTTATGTTGCAAAGCTGACGGCCGGATTCAAGGATAAAATCCGCCACAGCTGCACCGCCACACGTGTTGTGCGCGAAAACGGCAAGGTGACCGTGCATGACGCCAAGGGTGGCAGAGACGTATACGATCACGTTGTCATCGCCGCCCATGCGGATGAAGCGCTGGCGATGCTGGCGCAGCCGACGGCGGATGAAACCCGCATTCTGGGCGCGATAAAATATAGCGAAAACCGCGCCCTGCTGCACAGCGACAAACGCCTGATGCCGCATCTGGAAAAATCATGGGCCAGCTGGAATTACCTTGGCATTACCAATACCGCCAAGCCCGCGGTGTCGCTGTCGTACTGGATGAACAGGCTGCAGTCGATTGACAAGGCGGAGCCGTTGTTCGTGTCCCTCAACCCGCTGCAGGAACCATCCGCCATCATCCGCGAAATCATTTATCACCACCCTGTATTTGACAAGGCAGCGATCGAGGCACAGGCGCAGGTCGGCACATTGCAGGGCACGGGCGGCGTCTGGTTCTGCGGCTCCTACACCGGCTACGGCTTCCATGAAGATGCGCTGGCCTCCGGCCTTACCGTGGCGGAGAATTTCGGCGTCAAGCGGCCGTGGGTGATTGAGGAATCATCGCCCGCCGCCGCGCATACCCGCAAAGCCGCATGACCCATTCCTGCATCTATTTCGGTGGCACCACCCACCAGCGCCTGCGGCCCTTTCGCCATGGTTTCCGCTATCGCCTTTTCATGCTGTTCATCGACCTTGATGAAACAGAGCAGCTGCAAAAAGCCGCTAAAATAATTTCCTACAACCGTTTTAATGTTTTCGGCATTTTTGACCGCGACCATGCAAGGCGCGATGGTTCTTCCATGAAATCATGGGTGCTGGAACATGCGGCCAAGCGCGGGGTTGACCTTGCGGGCGGTAAAATTTTTATGCTCGCCTTTCCGCGCCTCTTCGGTTACGTATTCAACCCGCTGACCATGTACTTCTGCCGCAACGCCGAAGGGCAGCTGGTGGCGGTGGTGTATGAAGTGAAAAATACCTTCGGCGACCAGCACGGCTATTTCATGCCCGTGACGCACGAGGGGGAGGTCGTGTCGCAGCACGCGCATCTGAAAGAATTCCATGTCTCCCCCTTCCTTGATATCGCGGGCGGCTATGACTTCACCTTGAAAGACCCCGGCGAGAAGCTGGCCGTTCTCATCCGCCATACCGATGACGCAGGGGATATTCTGCTGGCGACCTGGAACGGGCGGCGCGCGGCGCTGAACTTCTGGAACCTTTTGCGCGCGCTGGTGTTATTCCCTTTCCAGGCCTTTTATGTGGTTTTCGCCATTCACTGGCAGGCGTTACGGCTGTGGCTGAAGGGGGCGAAATACCACCCGCACCCCAAGCCGCCGGATGAAGATGTGACATAAATCTAGCAGTTGAAACCCTAGCCGATTGTTTTTAAACTACGCAAATGACACCTACAGCCGGAACAGCCCTGCAAATGGACGCCAACAGCATGACCTCCGACGCCGCCATTGATGCGCTTCATGCCATGCAGTACAAGCCGTCACCGGCCTTGCGCTTTTTGCTGGGCCTGACCGCCAACTGGCAGGAAGGCACGGCGCATGTGCAATTGCCGAACGGCGAGATGCTCCTGTTCAAAGGCCCGAAACCGGGACCGGAGGCGACGCTGCGGCTGCACCATGACCGTTTCGCGCGCCGCTGCCTGATGGGCGGGCAGCTGGGCTTTTGTGAAAGCTACATCGACGGCGACTGGTCAAGCCCGGACCCCGCCAAATGGATGGAATTGTTTTTACTGAACGAGCCGCATATGCAGCAGTCGCTGATGGGCAAGCCCATCCCGCGCGCGCTCATGAAGTTCGCCAGCACCTTCCGCACCAATACGCGCAAGGGATCCCGCAAAAATATCAGCGCGCATTACGACCTCGGGAATCAATTTTATTCCTACTGGCTTGATGATTCCATGACCTATTCATCGGCGCTGTTTGCCAATGAAGCGATGTCGCTGGAAGACGCGCAGGAAAATAAATACCGCACGCTCGCAATTCGCCTTGGCATCCAGCCGGAACACCATGTGCTGGAAATCGGCTGCGGCTGGGGCGGTTTTGCCGAGTTCGTTGCCAAAAACATCGGCGCCCGCGTTACTGCCGTCACCATTTCAAAAGAACAATATGCCTTTGCCAAAGACCGCATCCAGAAAGCGGGCCTTGGCGACAAGGTGCAGATCCTGTTCAAGGATTACCGCGACCTGAAGGGCCGCTACGACCGCATCGCCTCCATCGAAATGGTCGAGGCCGTGGGCGAAGAATTCTGGCCCGTGTATTTCAAGACGCTGAGCGATTGCTTAGTGCCGGGCGGCAAGGCGGGACTGCAGGCGATCACGATTGATGAAGGCTGGTTCCCCGACTATCGCAATACCGCCGATTTCATCCAGAAATACATCTTCCCCGGCGGCATGCTGCCGACCAAAAGCATCATCCGCCGCGAAGCGGAAACGGCCGGCATGCACCTTGAAAGCATGGAAGGCTTCGGGATGGATTACGCCCGCACCCTGCGCCTCTGGCAGGATAAATTCCAGCAGTCGTGGCCGCAAATCGCAGGCCTTGGCTTTGACGAGCGCTTCAAGCGCATCTGGGAATTGTATCTGGCCTATTGCGAAGCCGGCTTTTACGCCCGCACGATTGACGTCGTGCATGCAGTGCTCACCAAATATTAAGCTTCGATTTTTTTGCGCAGGAAACGCAGCACGCCGCCGATAACCGGCAGGTGCTCGTAAAGGCCGCTGGCGGCATCCCAGAAATCAAGGTGGCTGGCGACTTTGCCGGAAGGGTCAAACAGCACATCGCTCATGCCCTCGACTGTCACGGGCGTGCCCTTGCCGCCGACGCGGTAGATAAATTTCCAGCGTAAAAACGCCTGATTGTCGTGGTTGCTGCTCCAGCCATAGCTGCTGATGGTGAAATCCGGCGCGCCGACGGTCTTGAACATATCGGCGAAAATTTTTCGGATATGCGCTGTGCCGCGGACATCGTTGAACGGGTCCTTGAAACGTCCGTCCGGCATGAAGATGTCATTCACGCTGTCCAGCATTTCGGGCTTCAGCGTTTCATAGAATTCAATGTAGCGCTGCAACGCGCCATCCAGCGGGTTTGTCATGTCAGGCTTTCGGTTTTTTCATCGCAAGGCGCGCGGCCGCCTGATACATCCTGTCCGGCAGCAGGCCCAGAAGGTGCAGCAGGAATGCAAAGCGTCGCGGGAAAACGATTTCAAAGCGGCGGGACGACAGGCCTTTGACAATCCGCGCCGCGGCATCGCCCGCGTCCATCAGGAAAGGCATCGGGAAATCATTTTTCGCCGTCAGCGGCGTGCGCACGAAACCGGGGTTGATGACCTGCACTTTAATGCCGTGCTCGCGGCCCATAATGGCCAGCGCCTCGGTAAAGTTGATCAGCCCCGCCTTTGATGCGCCATAGCCCAGCGAATAAGGCAGGCCGCGATAGCCGGCGACGGAGGACACGATTGCCAGATGGCCTTTTTTGCGGCGGATAAACAGCGGCAGCAAAGCCTCCACACAGTTGGCGGTGCCGGTGAGGTTGAGGTTCACCTGCATCGCAAAATTGTCGCTGTTAAAAGTCTCGAGCGGTTCGGAGGCGTAGGAGCCCGCATTCAAAATCGCAAGGTCGATGGGGCCGATGGAGGATTCAATTTCGGCGACAACGGCTTTAATGCCGGGCTTGTCGGTAATGTCGCCCTGCAGCGGGATGATGCGGCCCTTGAACTCCGCGCCGAATTTGCCCAT
>JBBQWK010000143.1:0-5377 GCA_038210695.1 Alphaproteobacteria bacterium | reverse complement strand
CACAGGGGCGTGAAACAGTGTTCTTGAGCTTTACGGTGCTGTAACTTTCGGCACGCGGCGGAAACTGACGGTTTTCACCGGTTTCATCGCCGTCGCAAGCGTGACATCAATTGTTTCCGGTGCCGTTACGGGTAAACCACCGCTTGAAATCGGAGCTGCCGGCGTATCCGGCCGGATCATGTTTTCGTACTGCTGGCGGATCAGCTTTTCAGCGGATGCCATGGCCTCGTCTGTTTCAGGGGTCTTGTACCGCGTGCTGACTGTGTAGCTAGCGGCATCAACGCGCCTTAACCATGTGTCGTTACCGGAACCGATCATGCGTGTATCCCCGCCCGCAGTTTTTAACGGCACAGGATCCGGAACGCAGCCGCCGTCCCGCCCGTAGAAAATATCGAGCAGGCGCAAAGCCAGCCTTTCCTCGAACTCGGGCGATTTTAGTGCGGGATGGTCAGGTTTGAAATTCAGGGTAAAGGACATTCGCCATCAACTTTCGGTTTTGCATTTATCGCGCCCATAATATTTACATATTATTAGAGATGCAAATTTATTTTCTAACCTACTGATTTTAATGAATAAATAATTATGCGGTTTGCCGGATAAAGCAGCTCCTTTAAACGCTTTACCACCGTCAAAATCTAACCGGCCAAAAAACAGAAAACCCTATAAAATCGCGGCGAAGATTGCGATTCATCTTGCATAAATCGCCATTTCTCCTATATATAACCCTGTAAATCCCAAAGCATATCGACAAAGGGTGGGCTCTTTAAAAAGAGCCCAGCACTTGGGCTATGCGAAGGGTCAATTTTTTAGGACGACGATGGCCAAGACGCCGCTGACAGAGAAGATCGAAGAGATCATTACGCCGATGGCCGAAAACCTCGGCTACGAGATCGTGCGCGTTCTTCTGCTCGGCGAAGGCTCCGGCACGCAAACGCTGCAGATCATGGCGGAAAAGCCGGATGGCACGATGCTGCTGGATGACTGCTCCAAGCTCAGCCAGTCGGTCTCCGCGATCCTCGACGTAGAGGATGTTCTGGCGGAAGCCTACCACCTCGAGGTCAGCTCTCCCGGTATAGACCGCCCGCTGACGCGCCTGAAAGACTTCGCGCGCTACAAGGGCTTCGATGCACGCATCGAGCTTGGCACGCCCGTCGACGGCCAGAAGAAATTCAAAGGCCGCCTGCTTGGCACAAGCGGCGAGACGATCAACCTGAAGTCGGAGGAAGGCGTGCTGCATGCCATTCCCTTCGCGCAGCTTGATAAGGCCAAGCTGCTGCTGACAGATGAACTGGTTGCAGCCGCGCAAAAAGCCTCGAAAAATTCAGGCGACCTCGGCGATGGCGACATCTACGGCGCCGAAGGCGAAGAAGACGCCCCGAAAAAGCCCAAGATCAAGAAACCGAAATATGACCCGGCACTTCTCGAAAAACAAAGACAAAAGAAAAAACAGAAATAACACGAACAAGAATTATCGTTAAGGAAGATCAGGAAAAGAAGCCATGCAAGAACTCCTCCAAGTCGCAGACGCCGTCGCCCGTGAAAAAAGCATTGATCGCGAAATCGTGATCGCCGCCATGGAAGAAGCCATCCAGAAGGCCGGCCGCTCCAAGTACGGCTACGACCATGACATCCGCGCGCAGATCGACCGCAAATCCGGCGAGATCGAGCTGTTCCGCTACCGCGAAGTGGTCGAGGAATTCAACGCCGAAATCCCCGAGGCGGAAGCCCGCCAGATTTTGCTGAAGGCCGCGAAGAAAATCAAATCCGACGCCGTGGTCGGTGAATTCCTCGTCGACAAGCTGCCGCCCCTCGATTTCGGCCGCATTGCCGCGCAGACCGCAAAACAGGTGATCTTCCAGAAAGTGCGTGACGCCGAGCGCGACCGCCAGTTCGAAGAATACAAAGAACGTGCCGGCGAAATCGTTTCCGGCGTCGTCAAGCGCGTCGAATACGGCAACGTCACGGTCGATCTCGGCCGCGGCGAAGCCTATCTCCGCCGTCAGGACGCCCTGCCCCGCGAACACTTCAAAAACGGCGCCCGCGTCCGCGGTTACATCTATGAAGTGCGCAGAGAGCAGCGCGGCCCGCAGATTTTCCTGTCGCGCGTCCACCCCGAATTCCTCGCCTGCCTCTTCCGTCAGGAAGTGCCGGAGATTTATGACGGCGTTATCGAGATCAAGGCGGTCGCACGCGACCCCGGCTCCCGCGCCAAAATCGCCGTGCTGTCGCGTGACAGCTCGATCGACCCGGTCGGCGCCTGCGTTGGTATGCGCGGCTCCCGTGTTCAGGCCGTCGTTGGCGAACTGCAGGGTGAAAAAATCGACATCATCCCGTGGACGAACGATGTTGCGACCTTTGTCGTCAACGCCCTCGCTCCGGCTGAAGTCACGAAAGTCGTGCTTGATGCCGACACCCACCGCCTCGACGTCGTCGTGCCGGACGAGCAGCTTTCGCTCGCCATCGGCCGCCGCGGCCAGAACGTGCGCCTTGCCACCCAGCTTTCCGGCTGGAACATCGACATCATGACCGAAGCCGAAGAAACCGAGCGCCGCCAGAACGAATTCAAGACGCGCTCTTCCCTCTTCATGGCCGGCCTCGATGTCGACGAAGTCATCGCCCACCTGCTGGTGGTCGAGGGCTTTACCTCCATCGAAGACGTCGTCGAAACCTCGACGGACGAACTCGCCCGCATTCAGGGCTTCGACTCTGACGTCGCAGCCGAGCTGAAAACCCGCGCTTCCACCTACCTCGATGCGAAAAAAGCCGACTTCGAGCAGAAATGCAAAGACCTCGGCATCGAAGCAGACCTCGCCGGCCTCAAAGGCCTGTCGCAGGACATGGTGCTGGCGCTGGCTGAAAAAGGCGTCAAGAAACTCGATGACCTCGGCGACCTCGCCGGCGACGAGCTGCGCGAAATCGTGGGCGAAAGCGCGCTCACCGAAAGCCAGGCAAACAACATCATCATGGCGGCCCGCGCAAGCTGGTTCCCTGAAGAAGAAACCAAGGCAGCAACGGCATAACCGCACAGGAATATTATATTCTCCACTAAGGTTATGACGACGACAGCTGAACATATTGAAGGCAAAAGACGAAGCAAATGGCAGATAATCCGGATAAAGAAACCAAAAAGCCCTTGAGCCTTGGCGCCAAGACGCTAACCCTGAAGGCACCTGTCGGCGCCAACGTGGGTGCGCGTCAGGGTATCGCCATGGGCCGGAGCGCAAAACCGGTTGCGGTCGAGGTCAAGAAAAAGCGCGGCGCTTCAGCTGAAGCCGCCAAGCAGGCTGCTGCCGATGAGGCGAACGACCTTCACCTGACGGAAGCCGAACGCGAAGCCCGCGTCCGCGCCCTCCAGCAGGCGCAGACATCGCCGCGCGAACAGCCGACGCCGCAGTACCAGAAGCTTGTCATTAAAAACCAGCCGCCCGAACCGGAACCGATCCCCGAAAAAGCCGCAGCCGAGCTCGAAGCCATGAGCCCCGCCGAGCGCGCGCGGGAACAGGAACTGGCCAAGCTGCGCAAAATCAACGAAGCTGAAGATATTGAAAAGCGCAAGCGCGAAGCCGCACGCCCCACGCCGGTTATCACCGGCAACCGCGTCGATGCACGCCCCACCGGCGTCCGCCGCGAATTCGGCCCCGATGCCGCGCCTGCAGCGCCCGTAGATGACGCCAGCAAAAAACGCGGTGCCAACCGCTTCGCCGATAACAAGAAACGCGGCGGCAAGCTGACCGTTTCGCAAGTGCTGAACGATGGTTTCGAAGACCGCGATTCCAAGAGCCCGTCCATGGCAGCGCAGCGCCGCGCGCGTGAACGCATGCGTCTCAAAATGGCGCAGATGCAGCCGACGCAAAAACAATACCGCGAAGTCATCGTGCCGGAAGTTATCACCGTACAGGAACTTGCGAACCGCATGTCGGAGCGCATGGGCGACGTCGTCAAAAAACTTATGGGTCTTGGCATCATGGCGACCGGCAACCAGCCGATCGACGCAGATACCGCTGAACTCATCGTGTCCGAATTCGGCCACACCATCAAGCGCGTCTCGGAATCCGACGTTGAAACCGGCCTCAAGGGCTCGGAAGATACGGAAGAATTGCTGCAGCCGCGTCCGCCCGTTGTCACCATCATGGGCCACGTCGACCACGGCAAAACCTCCCTGCTTGACGCGATCCGCTCGGCGGATGTGGCGGCAGGCGAAGCCGGCGGCATCACCCAGCACATCGGTGCTTACCAGATCGTGACGAAGTCGAACCGCAAGATCACCTTCATTGACACGCCCGGCCACGCCGCCTTCACCGAAATGCGCGCCCGCGGCGCTGACGTGACCGACATCGTCGTTCTCGTCGTCGCGGCCGATGACTCCGTCATGCCCCAGACCGTCGAGGCGATCAGCCACGCCAAGGCCGCCGGCAAGCCGATGATCATCGCCATCAACAAATGCGACCTGCCCAACGCCAACCCCAACAAAGTCCGCCAGGAACTTCTGCAATATGAAGTCGTGACGGAAAACATGGGCGGCGACAGCCAGAGCGTCGAAGTTTCCGCGAAAACCAAAATCGGCCTTGATGCGCTTGAAGAAGCCATCCTGCTGCAGGCGGAAGTCCTGCATCTCCGCGCCAACCCCGACCATTCCGCCGTCGGCGCCGTTATCGAATCCCGCCTTGAACAGGGCAAGGGCTCGGTTGCGACCGTCCTCGTGCAAAAAGGCACCCTGAAACCCGGCGACATTTTCGTGGCCGGCACCGAATGGGGCCGCGTCCGCACACTGCATAACGACCGTGGCCAGCTTGTGAAGGCAGCCCTTCCCGGCCAGCCGACCGAAGTTCAGGGCCTGACCGGCACGCCGGAAGCCGGCGATGACTTCGTCGTCGTCGCGGATGAAGCCAAAGCACGCGAGATCACCGAATTCCGCATGCGCAAGAAACGCGCCCTCCATGCCGCGAAATCGAAAGGCCGTTCGCTCGACCAGATGATTTCCGACATTCAGGCCGGTGCTGCGACCCTGCTGCCCGTCATCATCAAGGGCGACGTGCACGGCTCGGTCGAGGCCATCGCTTCCGCGCTGAACAAAGTGACGCAAGAGAACAAGGAAGTGAAAGTGCAGGTGCTGCACTCCGGCGTCGGCGCGATCACCGAATCCGACGTCACGCTTGCCAACGCCTCGAAAGCCATCATCATCGGCTTCAACGTCCGCGCCAACCCGCAGGCACGCGACATGGCGAAGCGCGATGGCGTCGAAGTCCGCTACTACTCGATCATTTACGAAGTCATCGATGAAGTGAAACAGCTCCTCTCCGGCCTGCTCTCGCCCGAGATGAAGGAAAAATTCATCGGCTACGCCGAAATCCGCAAGGTCTTCAACGTGTCGAAAACC
>JBBQWK010000142.1:0-5378 GCA_038210695.1 Alphaproteobacteria bacterium | reverse complement strand
CGGTGGTCGAGCCCTGGCTCGGTTTCTATTTCGATGAAACGGTGGATACCGCTGCGCGCTCCAACTACGCCTTGCGGGAAACCGTGCTGGCGGAGCGCCGCAATAACCCCGGCGGCATCACTTCTGTTTCCTGCTGCGGTGCCAACCCCGGCATGGTGTCCTGGTTCGTCAAACAGGCATTGCTCAATCTGGCCCGCGACCTGAAACTTGAATTTGATGTGCCGAAGGAACGCGCTGACTGGGCAAAGCTGATGCAGAAGGTCGGCGTCAAGGGCATCCACATTGCAGAGCGCGATACGCAGCGCGCCAAAAACCCCAAAAAAGCCGGCGTTTTCGTCAACACCTGGTCGGTCGAAGGTTTTGTCTCCGAAGGCCAGCAACCGGCCGAGCTAGGCTGGGGCAGCCATGAAAAATGGATGCCTTCCAATGCCAAGACGCATTCAAAAGGCTGCGAAGCCGCAATCTATATTATGCAGCCCGGCGCGAATACGCGCATTTACAGCTGGTGCCCGACCCCCGGCCCGCAATACGCGCTGCTGGTGACGCATAACGAAGCCATTTCAATCTCCGACTACTTCACCGTCGGCAAGGGCGCCAAGCCTGATTACCGCCCGACCTGCCATTACGCCTACCACCCCTGCAACGATGCAATTTTGTCGCTGGATGAAATGTTCGGCGCTTCCGGCAAGGTGCAGGATACCTTCCACATTCTCGATGAAACGGAAATCGTCGACGGCGCGGATGAGCTGGGCGTGCTGCTTTACGGACACGCCAAAAATGCCTACTGGTTCGGCTCGCAACTGGCAATCGAAGAAGCGCGCAAACTTGCGCCGTGGCAGAATGCCACCGGTATGCAGGTGACCTCCGCCGTTCTCGCCGGCATGGTGTGGGCGCTGGAAAACCCTGCCATGGGGATTGTAGAGTCGGATGAAATGGATTTCGCCCGCTGCCTCGAGCTGCAAAAACCCTACCTTGGCCCCGTGAAGGGCTATTACACGGACTGGACGCCGCTCGACAACCGCTCGAAGCTTTTCCCCGAAGACCTCGACAGGGATGATCCCTGGCAGTTCAGGAATATTCTTTTCCGTCAGTAATGTTGCTTAAAAGCCCGGCGCGTGCGGCGGGTTCATGGAAACGGCGGGCTGGATTTCGTCCTTCGGCGTCGACGGGCGCGTCGGGCCTGTCGGCAGCTTCTCGATATTGGCGCGGTATTTATCGGCGTGTAGCAATGACAGCTGACCTTCCAGCTTCAGGTAGGGCTGGTTGGAAATGCTGTCCAGCTTGTCGACCCATGAATCATCCAGCAGACCGGGCTTCATATTGTGCTGCGAGAAAATTTCCCGCCCGCGCTCTAGGAAGGGGATCATGTCGTTGATGATGGCGTGGTTGTAATACTCTAATCCGCCTTTGCGCTCGAACCAGGCATCGAAGGCCGCACGGCGGCCGCGGCCGTCTTCCAGCGCGGCAGGGTCTGCCGTTACCAGCTTTTCGTAGGCGTCGCAAATTTCCTTGTAGCCGACATTGCTGGCCTCGTTCCACGGGCCGGCGTCACCTGCCTGTTTCATACGCCAGCAAATATCGGTGCAGGTTGCCTGCGCATCCGCCTCCGCCGCGCGATAAAAAAGGATGCAGTCTTCCTGCGACAAAATACGGTCGGGGTTGCCAACGCCGCTCAGGTGCTGATTGAGATGCTCTGTTTCATGGATCATGGCCTGAATAAGGTTGTCGTCGGTCAGGCTCGCCTTCAGGTAAATCTTGGGGCTGTGATAGTAATATTTTCCGTCCTTGCAGTTCGAAATCATGGCGCCGGAGGAGGCGGTGTGAATCGGGTTATCCAGAAGCTGGATTTCAACTTTATTGAATTCAAGGAAGGTCACAACGGCCTGACCCTCCGGCACCTTGCGGAGCCGGGTCATAAGACCTTCAATACGGTCGGTGGCAGAGTTATTAAATTCCTCTTTCAACCCGGTAACCATCTTGTTTGTTGCGTAAAACGAGTATAACCGGAATTTTAGAATACAAAAGAGGCATTCTGTAACCCCCTGACACCGTTATGGAATTGTCTAACTGCTTCTTATCGTTGCGAATAATTAATATTGGCGAAATAGCGACTACAGGGGAATACGCCTAAGATGAAGATAAGGTTCAGTCTTGTGACGATGCGATAACAAACCCCGTTTAGGAGATATCCATGACCAACACGAAAAAACTCTTCGCAGCTGCAATCGTCGCTGCTCTGCTGAGCACTTCCGCTGCCGCTTTCGCTGCTGACGCTGCTGTCACCACCGAAACCAAAACCGAAATGGCTGCTCCGGCTGCTGAAGGCACCGCTGCCGTCAAAACCGAAAAAACCACGAAAGTCACCAAAGCTGCTCCGAAAAAACACAAAAAACATAAAAAACATGCGCATAAAGCCGCTGTGAAAACCGAAGCTGCTACGCAGACCGACGCTGAAGCTCCGGCTTCCGACGCGACTGCCGCGCCGACCAGCAACAAGTAATGCGTCAGGGACGCGTGTAACGCTCCCTGTCACTTACCGTTAGAAAAGCCGGGATCTTTGTTGCAAAACAAGGGTTCCGGCTTTTGCTATTCGCGGCTATCATGGGGCAGCTCTTGAGTAGAGCTTTCAAAAGGAATCGCCGCATGCGCCACGCTTTTCTCGCCCTTTGCCTCGCCGCCCTGTTTTCTACCGGCGCCGTTGCCGCAACGCAGTCGCATGTGCAGTACACGCTGGATGGCAAGAATGTGGACAGCAGCGTCGTCATGAACAACGGGCAGGTCAGCGGCACGCTGAACTCGAATTCTTTTTTCAACTTTCACCGCATGGGACGCGTCAACCAGAAGTCGACCATCTGCATTGGCAAAGTGAAATGCAAATCCGGCCTGCGCATGACGGCCAACAAAGCGGCTTACGCCAACCTCAACCAGTAAATTATTTTTCTCAGTTTTTCTTCGGCGCTTTCGACAGCACGAAATCCCCGATGCTTAAAGGCAGCGCGGCGACCAGCCGCGACAGCAGGTACATGGGCCAGGGGAAGGCAATTCGAGCCTTGTTCGCTTCAAGCCCGCGGCGGATGAATTTAGCCGCTGCCGCCGCATCCATCAAAAACGGCATGGGGAATGAATTGACATCCGTCAGCGGCGTTTTGATGAAGCCCGGGAAAATAACGCCAAGCTCGACGCCGCTTGATTTTAATAGCGGCCGCATCGCCTCCCCGTAAGCGCGCACCGCCATTTTACTGACGCTGTAGGCGGGGGCATTGGGCATACCGCGGAAACCGGCCATCGAGCTCATCAGCGCAATCTGCCCGCGACGCCTGGCGATAAATTTTGGCAGCAGCGGGTTGACGGTGTTGAAGGTGCCGTCAAGATTGGTCGACATGATCTCGCGGAACTGCGCGTCGCTCTCCCCGCCGCTTTTTCCCGTGCCGCCGGAAATGCCGGCGTTGGCGATGACAAGGTCGATCGGCGCCGCTGCATCCCATAGCAAAAGCTGTTTTTGAAAATCTTCGGCGGCGGTGATGGCGGTGGTACAGCTTTCAACCATCGCGCCCTTGGCCCTGCAGGCAGCGGCAACTTCTTCCAACCGCGCTTCATGGCGGCCGGTCAGCAGCAGGGTGATTCCGGCGGCGGCATATTCCAGCGCCAGCCCTTTGCCGATGCCGCTGGAGGCGCCGGTGATTAGAATCCGCGACGGGTTTTTCATAAGCTGTCCTTTCGGGCCACTATTGTTTAGCAAGGGCCCACGCGTTATAAAGTCTTGAAGATTCTATCAGCCAATCCTCAAAAATGCGAAGGCCGAAGACAGCCTTTCAAGAAAGACCTGATGACCCCGCAAAACGCCAAAGTCACCGGCAACCCCGACCCCAAGGCAGCGATGCAGCGCCGGGGTCTTATGCTGGTGCTGGCGTCCCCTCCCGGCGGCGGCAAGACCACCATTTCCCGCGCCATCGCCAAGCTGGACCCGGAAACCGAAATTTCCGTTTCCGCCACCACCCGCTCCATGCGCCCCGGCGAGGTGCATGGCCAGCATTACTATTTCGTCTCGCCGGATGAATTCCAGAAAATGGTCGATGAAAAGAACATGCTGGAGCATGCGCTGGTCTACAACAAGCACTACTACGGCACGCCGAAGGAACCTGTCGACCGCGCGCTGGAAGCCGGCCGCGATGTGCTGTTTGATATCGACTGGCAGGGCAACCGCAGCCTTGCCGCGATTGCGCCGGATGATGTTGTTTCCGTCTTCCTGCTGCCGCCCAGCTGGCACGAACTGGCGCACCGCCTGCACAACAGGGCGCAAGACTCCGAAGATGAAATCGCCCGCCGGCTGTCAAAGGCCGCCGATGAAATTGCGCACTACAAGGAATTCCAGTACGTGCTGATCAACAGCGACCTTGATGAAAGCGTCGCCAAAGTCCGCGCTATCATCGCGGCCGAGCGCCAGAAGCGGGAACGCCTGCCGGCGGTGCATGCGTTTGTTGAGACGCTGAAGCCTTAAATTATTTCTGCAGTACTGTGGCCATGCGCAGGAACCCCGCGATGTCGATTTCTTCGGCGCGTGCCGTTGGCGATACGCCGGATGCGGCAAGGAAGTCTTCCGGCACAATGCCGCCGAGGGTTTTTAATGACTGGCGCAGCATTTTGCGGCGCTGGCCAAAGGCGGCGGCAGTCAGGCGCTCCATGGTTTCAATTTTAATGTCATCCGTGCGCGGCTTCGGGATCAGGTGCACGACGCTGGAGGTAACTTTCGGCGCGGGCGTGAAAGCCTCCGGCGGAATGTCAAAGCGGTGCTCGACGGTGCAAAGCCATTGGGTCAGCACCGACAAACGCCCGTAATCCTTGGTGCGCGTTTCGGCGGCAAGCCGCTCCGCCACTTCCCGCTGGAACATCAGCGTGAAGCTTTTGAATGTATCCAGCTGCTTCAGCCAGCTGACCAGCAGAGTCGTGGAAATATTATAGGGCAGGTTCGCCACAATCGCGCGCGGCGCGGGGCAGATGGCGGCGTAATCCACTTTCAGCGCGTCATCCGCATGCAAGACAACGCGGCCTTCTGCGGCCTCCACCAATTCCTGCAGCGCGGCCACGCAACGGTCATCGCGCTCGATTGCGTGAATGGTCGGGGCTTCCGTCTGCAGCAACCCGCGCGTCAGGCCGCCGGGGCCGGGGCCGACTTCAATAACGTTTATGCCGGTCAAATCCCCGGCCGCTTTCGCGATGCGGGTGGTGAGGTTGAGGTCGAGGATAAAGTTCTGGCCGAGCGAACGCTTTGCCAGCAAGCCATGCCGGTCAATAACGTCGCGGAGCGGCGGTAACGGCTTCATAGACGCTTTTCAATATAGGCGCTGGCGCGAAGATCCTTCAAATAGCGCTCCTGCAGC
>JBBQWK010000141.1:0-5417 GCA_038210695.1 Alphaproteobacteria bacterium | reverse complement strand
CCGTGACAGGCCCGTTCGGCAGCGGCAAAACCACAACGCTCTATACGCTTCTGGAACATGCGGCGCAGGAAGGGCGGGTGGTATTTACGCTGGAGGATGACGCGCCCTATCTGGCCAAGGGTGTTCATCATGTCGAGCTCGCGGCGCGCAACTTAGCAACTGTTGAAAAGCAACTGGGGCAAATTCTGGCATTGGGGGCCGAGGTCATCGGCATCATGATCGGCAGCTTTCCGGGGTTGGAACCACTTCTGTTCGCCGAAGCCGCGCATATGGCACGGGAGGGGCGGTTGGTGCTGCTGCAGACAACGGCGCCAACGGCAGAAGCCGGGCTTGCTCAGTTGCTAAAAGTCATTCCTGCGGACGATACGCCCTTTATCGGCGTTGTGTCGCAGGTGCTGGTGCCAAAAGGCAAGGGCAGGGCTGCGGAATACACATTCCTGCGGGGATAAGCGGCCGTCCTCGGAACCTTCTTTATTTCAGAATCGCGCCGAGAATGCCGCGCATGATCTGGCTGCTAACCTGACGGCCGACCTGGCTGCTGACAGCGCGAAGCAGGCGTTTCGCCATGATCTCGCCCATGCCGTCCGGTACGCGGCCCCCGCTGCGCATAGCGGGAACGCGGGCGGATTGCTGGGGTTGCGCTATCGTCTGCTGTTGCTGTGCCTGTTGCGCGGCGACGGCAGATTTCTGCTGCAGGGTTTCAAAGGCGGAAACGCTGTCCATGATCACATCGTATTTTCCGGCAACGGGGCTTGCCATCATCAGCTGCTGGCGCTCCATGGCCTGCAAAGGCCCAAGGCGGCTGTCCGGCAGGCGGACTTTCACGCGCTCGACCATCGTCGGCACGCCTTTAACATCCAGCAGCGAAACAAGCGCCTCGCCGGTGCCAAGCTCGCCCAGAACATCTATGGTGTCAAACGCGGGGTTGGCGCGCAGGCTTTCCGCCGCTGCCTTGACCTTCTTTTGTTCGTTCGGGGTAAAGGCGCGCAAGGCATGCTGCACGCGGTTGCCCAGCTGGCCTTGAATGCTTTCAGGAATATCGCCCGGGTTCTGGGTGATGAAGTAAATACCAACTCCTTTGGAGCGGATGAGGCGCACCACCTGCTCGACCTTGTTCAGAAGAACTTCCGGCGCGTTATTGAACAACAGATGCGCTTCATCGAAGAACAGCGCCAATTTGGGCTGCGGCAGGTCGCCGGCTTCCGGCAGGTCTTCAAACAATTCGGCCATCATCCACAGCAGGAAGCAGGCATAAAGCCGCGGCCGCTGGATAAGCTCGCTGGAGGAAAGAATATTGATATAGCCGCGGCCCTGCGCATCCGTGCGCATCAGGTCGGCAATGCTCAAGGCGGGTTCGCCAAAGAATTTTCAGGCACCTTCGTTTTCAAGCGACAGCAGGTTCCGCTGGATAGCCGCAATGGTCGTGCCGCTGACAAGTCCGTACTTGCTGCTGATTTCCGACGCATGTTCGGAAACATATTGCAACACAGCGCGGAGGTCTTTGAGGTCGAGCAGCAGCAGGCCGTTTTCATCCGCCACGCGGAACACCAGCTCCAGCACGCCGCGTTGTACATCGCTGAGGTCAAGCAGCTCGCCAAGGATGATGGGGACGAATTCGGAAATGGTCGTATGCACAGGGTGGCCCTGCTTACCGAAAATATCCCAGAACACGGCAGGCGGTGTCAGCATGCCCGGTGCCTTCGGCACCGCGATGCCGGAAAGATCGCCCTTCACATCCGTCACAAAAACCGGAATGCCAGCCTTCGCCATGCCCTCCGCCAATGTCTGCAGTGTGACCGTCTTACCCGTGCCCGTCGCGCCTGTGATAAGGCCGTGGCGGTTGATACGCTGCAAAACCATCGATGCAGGGCCGCTGGCGCTATCGGCAAAAATAAGGTCGGTCATGGCAAACTCCCTGTAAAATCCAAAGGCGAACGCCATAGATATTACATGTCGGCACCGCCGAAAAAAGTCGAACTTTTAAAATAAGGGAATTGGTAGCGAGGGAGGGATTTGAACCCCCGACCAAAGGATTATGATTCCTCTGCTCTACCGCTGAGCTACCCCGCCGGGCCGCATGTTTTATGCCTTTTTGGGCGCTTTCTGTCAAGCGCTTAAAATCTATCGCGGATTCAAGGTTAATCAGGCGGCTTGGGTGATGGACTGGTTGTCCGACCCGCTGATCCAGCCGCCGCCAAGGACGCGGTTACCGATGTAGGCGACGCAGGCCTGTCCGGCCGCAACGCCAAAGGCGGGGGCTTTCAAGACGGCGCGGTCGGCATAGAGCGTGGCGGGCAGGGGGCTTTGGGCGGAGCGGAGCTTTACTTCCACCTCGAGGCCTTCGGCGGGAATGTCCTTCATCAGCCAGTTGCAGTCCTTCAGGAACACTGTATCGCGCGCCAAGGCTTCGTAGGGGCCGACGACGACCTCGTTGCGGTCAGGGCGAAGGCCGACGACGAAGAGCGGCGAATTGTTTTCGGTATGGCCGCCGCCAATGCCAAGGCCGCGGCGCTGGCCGACGGTGTAATTGATGATGCCATCATGCTGGCCAAGCGTGCGGCCGTCGATATGCACAATTTCGCCGGCCTTCAACGCGCCGGGACGGAATTTTTCAACGACTTTGGCGTAGGAACCGCCGGGCACGAAACAGATATCCATGCTGTCCGGCTTTTCCGCCACGATCAGGCCAAGGCGTTCCGCATGCTGGCGGGTCAGGTCTTTCGACCAGCCGCCGAGCGGGAAGCGCAGGAAATCGAGCTGTTCCTGCGTGGTCGTGAACAGGAAATAGCTCTGGTCTTTCGATGCATCAACGGCGCGGTGCAGTTCGGCGCGGCCGGCATTATCGACACGCTGGATGTAATGGCCCGTCGCCATGCAGTCGGCGCCAAGGTCCTGCGCGGTCTGCAGCAGATCCTTGAATTTCACGTTCTGGTTGCACTTGACGCAAGGGATGGGGGTTTCGCCCTTCAGGTAGCTTTCGACGAAATCCTCGATCACATTGTCCTGAAAGCGGCTTTGGTAGTTGAGCACGTAATGCTCGAAGCCCATGCTTTCGGCGACGCGTTTCGCATCGTGAATGTCTTGTCCCGCGCAGCAGGCGCCTTTTTTCTTCAAGGCTTCGCCGTGGTCGTAAAGCTGCAGCGTAATGCCCACGACCTGATAGCCCTGTTCATGCAGCAAAGCCGCCACTACAGAGCTATCAACGCCGCCGCTCATGGCGACGACGACGCGGGTATCTTTGGGTGCTTTATCCAAACCGAGGCTGTTCATGCGCCCGAATATACTTCTTTTCACAGGAAATTCAAGTATTTTTCATATTTGGTTTCCCGTGAAAATGGCATATGGCCTTGGCGGGGCGGGTGTGGTTAGATAATTCAAATCACAACAGAATATCGAACCGGACGACAAGGAGAAACGCATGGCAAGCCCGCGGGATCCCGATCCCGAAGATAGACAGGTCATTGAAATCACCCCCGATCCCGGCACAAAGATCGAGGCGCTGGCTCCCCAGGTGGTCAAGCTTATGAAAGAGCTGAACCTTGAGGCGGAGATACATTTCCCGACGTTCACGCTGGAAGTGCCGCGTGGTGCAACGGCGAAAGACATTGTGGATGCCTATAATTCGGTCGTTATCGACTACCTGCCGGATGTACGCCCCGTTTACAAGCCGCCCCCTCCGCGTGGCCCCGGACGCTGATAACCCTTTGATTTTTAAGTCTTCCGGCGTATTTAACGCTTCGTTCAAGCATGGCTGATAAACTGTAGGGACGGAACGGCTGGTGCCGCATTCCCGTAGGCGAAGCAGGAGCGACATGGCATCCGGCAAGAAAAAAGGCGGAGGCGGCAAGAAGGTGGACGATACCACCGAGGACGTCATGGAATTTACGCCCGAAGGCGGATTTAACATCCGTTCCGCCGCGCGCAATTTCGCCAACCTCATGGAAAGCTCTAACCAGCCGCTGATTATTCACCTGCCGCATGTCTCTGTAGAGTTCGAGCCTGGCTGCACGCCCAAAGAAATTATCGACGGCTATCACCACGCCATGCAGGCCAAGGGCGCAAAGCCGTCGAACACGAACAGCAAGAACACGAAGTAACCTGCCATAGAAAAAAGCCGCCGGTTTGATCCGGCGGCTTTTAGTGCATCACGCTTAACCGCGCAGGCGGCGGTTGTGCTTTTTGCGATAGATTTTGGCATTGTTTCTCGCATCCGACTTGCGGATTTTAGCTTCTTCCTTCACGCCGACATGGCCGTCTTTTGCGGCATTGCTTTCGCGGGCGTCGCTGTGGGACTGGCCGCGCTCCAGCTTGGCGGCTTCCTTGTTGGAAAGCGTGCCATTTTCAATGCCGTTGTTGATGCGGGTTTCCTGGTTCACGTTGCGCTGCACGTTTGCCTGCAGGCGCTCGCTGGTCTTGCTGTCAGGATTGCCGGTTTGCGCGTCGTGCTTCTGGTTGTAGATCGCCTTGCTTTCGGCATCCTGCATTTTTTCAATACGCAGTTTTTCGGAGGCGGAAAGGGTGCCGTCTTTCATCGATTTTGCTTCGACATGGTCAATGCGCGCTTCCCCGTTTTCAAGGCGCGAGGTTTCCTTGGCGTTCAGCGCGCCTGAATCGAGGCCGCTTTCAATGCGTGTTTGCTGATTGACGTCGCGTTGCGTTTCCGTGCCGGCGTTCACTTTGACGCCAGCCGTGCGGTCATCTTCCGCGAAGGCATGGGTCGACATAAGGGCAACGAAAGCCGTTGCCGCGAGAAGGGGGAGGATTTTCATTGGAGGAAGTCCTTTGGTTGTTTAAATAATCAAAGCCGCGTCGCAGCTTCTGCCTATTAAACGCGTGTATGAAGAAATCCCTGCGCCGGAAATATCGTTAAATTTTGGCAAGGTTAGGGAACTTTATTTAAAGCGCACTGGCCTGATCGGGCGCAGAACGGCTTTAACACCGGTATGCATAGACTTCGCCAGCACCGCGCCTTCGGCCTTGCTTACCTTCAACCGCGCGGCATTTGCGCGCTGCTGTTTCTTTTCAGTAATGGCGGGCGCATCGGGATCTGCGGCGAGTTTATCGACAAGTTTGAAAATATCACGCGCAGAAATATTACCGCCTTGTTGAGCGATATGTTCATCGACAATTTCACTGATGATATCGCGGGTATCCCCTTCGATGCCTTTTTTGCCCATATGTATTGACGCCATCGCCTTCATGCTGGCCGCAGAGGGCGGGGCAATAGAAACGGGATTGAAGCGTTTCAGGAGAGCGGGATCAATTATCAGCGGCTTCTGCGAAAGTGAGGCGTCAATTATCTCATCAAGATCCAGAGGGACAATTTTCTGGTTTGCATTGTTCCCGGTGTTGAATTCGGACATTTGCTTTAGCCACTGCGTTTTGCCCACCCCGGGTGAACCGGTGAGAAGCGGGGG
>JBBQWK010000140.1:0-5422 GCA_038210695.1 Alphaproteobacteria bacterium | reverse complement strand
CATCAGCGGGCCGGTTTTTTCGCCGGGCTTGCCGATATGCGCTTCTTCAACTTCTTCATAGGTTAGGCGCGCTGCCGACTTCATCAACCCGCGGACGAATTTGTAGCTGGTGAGGCGCGCATTGGCATCAATAGTCAAATGCACGGCTAGGCAGGCGCGGTTCACATGCGGGCGGAGGGAGCAAAGGTCGTTCGACAGGCGCTCCGGCAGCATCGGCACAACACGGTCGGCGAAGTAGGTGGAGTTACCGCGCTCGAAGGCGGCTTTATCCAGCGCGTTGTGGGTGCGCACGTAGTAGGATACATCCGCAATGGCGACAATCAGGTGCCAGCCGCCGGGGACGTTTTTATCAGGTTCAGCAAAGACAGCGTCGTCAAAGTCGCGCGCATCAGCACCATCGATGGTGACGAGCGGAATATCGCGCATATCAACGCGGCCGTCGGAAAGGTCCGGTTCTTTTAAAGCTTCCGCCTCCGTCATCGCGGCGGCCGGGAATTCCGTCGGAATGCCGTGGCTGTGAATGGCGATGAGGGAGATCAGGCGGGGGTCATCCTTCGGGCCCAAACGCTGTAAAATACGCGCCGCATTTTTCTGCCGTGCGAAAGAAAGCGTTTCCGCAACGACAACATCGCCGTCTTCCGCGCTGTTCGTATATTCCTCGGCGATGAAATATTCTTCTTTATCTTTCTTGTTGGTCGGCGTCACATGGCCGCCGCCTTTGTGCTTTTTATAGGTACCGACGACGCGGCCGGTGCCCTGCTCCATGGCTTTCAGGATGCGGGCTTCGTATTCGTTGTTGCCGGTCTTCTTGATACGGGCAAGAACCTGCGTGCCTTTTTCAAGCCGCGATTCCGACAGCAGCTTTTCGACGATGTAAATGACAGGCGCGGGGCCGCGGCCTTCCCACTGGACGGGTTTTGCAATCAGTTCGCCATCGGCATCGATGCCGATAACTTCAATCAGCGCACGCTCCGGCATGGCGTCCGGTGCCTGATAGGAATGGCCTTTGTTTTTGGCAACGCTGCCGGCATCCGCCAGCTCGCGCAGCAGCATACGCAGTTGCGTGCGGTCCTGTCCCCTGATGCCGAAGGCTTTGGCGATGTCGCGTTTGTTGAGGGGGCCTGCGCTTTCCTGAATGAATTTCTTCAGGTCTTCAATGCTGGGCAGTCCCGGCGCTATTTCCATTTCCCGCGCTTTTTCGCGGATTTGTTTTTTGGCGCTGCGGTGCTTGTTTTTGCCCCGGTGCTCTTTTTTAGGACGCTGCTGCTGCGGCTCTTTACTGCCGGCAGCAGGTTTTTTGGAATGGGCGTTATTGTCGTTGTTATTGTTGTTCGGGTTATTGTCGTTGTTCAAGCTTCTTTTGCCTTTTTGGGTTTTATTTTTGCACCGCCGCCGGAGGTTTTCTTGGCGGCCAGCCATTCGACGGCCTGCGCAAGGGTGACGGTTTCAAGTTCGGTGTTTTTGGGAATCGGCGCGTTGAGCGTGCCGTATTTGATGTAGGGGCCGTAGCGGCCTTTGCTGACTGTCACGGGCTTGCCGTCTTCGGGGTGGTTGCCCAGCTCCTTGACGACGCCGAAACCGCCGCGGCCCTTGGAGGGCTGCGCGAGCAGGTCAACGGCGCGGTTGAGGCCGATGGTCAGAACGCCGTCGGGATCGTCGGCGGGGATGGATTTATATTTGAATTTTTCGCTGTCTTTCTCTTTGTGGCGCAGGAAGGGCCCGAAGGGGCCGATGCCGGCGGTAATCATTTCACCTGTGTCGGGGTGTGCGCCGATGTCGCGCGGCAGGGTGAGCAGGGCGAGCGCCTTCTCGAGGTCCACGGTATCCACCGGCATATTTTTCGGCACGGGCGAGCGTTTGGGCTTGGGCGCTGCGGCCTTTTTCTTTTTGGTGACTTTCTTTTTCTTGCCGTTTTTATCGACAGCAACGACTTCCGGTTCCGGTTCTTCAACCTTCGGGACTTCTGCCTGCGGGCCTGGTCCTAACTGCACGTAGTGGCCATAGGGGCCGTGGCGCAGCGTAATGGGCAGGCCGGTTTTCGGATCATCGCCAAGCGTTTTCGGTGCAAAGCCTTCAGGTGCGCCATCGCCATCCGCATCGCCGCCGGCGGTAAGAACAGGGCGGGTATAGCGGCAGTCCGGATAGCGCGAGCAGCCGACGAAGGCGCCGAACTTGCCGAGCTTCAGTGAAAGGTTGCCCTGCTTGCACAAGGGGCAGACGCGGGCTTCAGGCCCGCCGCCGGGGAACAGCACGGCAGAAAGGTCTTCTTCCAGTGCGTTGATGACGTCAGTGATTTTAAGGTCGGTCGTCTTGCCGATGGCTTCCGAGAAATTGCCCCAGAAGTCGGTCAGCACGGTTTTCCACTGGATGTCGCCGGCGGAAATACTGTCCAGCTGTTCTTCAAGGTTGGCGGTAAAGCCGTATTCAACATAGCGCTTGAAGAAGTTGATAAGGAAGGCGGTCACAATGCGGCCGCGCGATTCAGGAATAAAGCGGCGGTTATCCAGCTTCACGTAGTCGCGGTCCTGCAGTACCTGCATGATGGAGGCGTAGGTCGAGGGTCGGCCGATGCCGAGTTCTTCGAGGCGTTTCACAAGGCTCGCTTCCGAAAAACGGGGCGGCGGCTGGGTGAAGTGCTGGTTGGGGATGACTTCTTCCAGTTTCAGCGCGTCGCCTTCTTTAAGCGGCGGCAGGCGGCGTTCTTCGTCCGATGCATCGCGCTCGTCGTCTTCCATTTCTTCGCGGTAGAGTTTCAGGAAGCCTTCAAAGGTGATGATGGAGCCGGTGGCATGCAGCACGACCTTGCCGTCGGCATTGGCGATATCAACCGCGACTTGATCAAGCACGGCGGATTCCATCTGGCTTGCAACGGTGCGCTTCCAGATCAGTTCGTACAGGCGCGCCTCATCGTCATCGAGATATTCGGAAACGGTTTCCGGCGTGCGGAAAATATCGGTGGGGCGGATAGCCTCGTGCGCTTCCTGCGCATTTTTGACTTTGGATTTATAGGCGCGCGGCTGTTCCGGCAAAAAGCTGTCGCCGAATTTGTTCTTGATGTGGGTGCGCGCTTGGGTGATGGCTTCGTTCGAGAGGGTCACGCCGTCCGTACGCATATAGGTGATAAGACCAACAGTCTCGCCGTCCAGCTCTACACCCTCGTACAGTTTTTGCGCGGTGCGCATGGTTTTGGTGGCGGAGAAGCGCAGCTTGCGCGAGGCTTCCTGCTGCAGTGTGGATGTAATGAAAGGCGGGTAGGGGTGGCGGCGAACCTGCTTCTTCTCGATCGACTTGACCGAGAAACTGCCGCCTTTGATGCGGCCGACAGCGGTATCCGCGGTTTCCTTGTTGGTAATCGTCATCTTCTCGATTTTTTTGCCATCGAGCAGGGAGAGGCGGCTGGTGAAGGACTTGCCTTCGCCGGTTTTCAGCAGCGCTTCGATTGACCAGTATTCTTCGGCACGGAAAATTTCAATCTCCGCCTCGCGCTCGCAAATCAGGCGGAGGGCGACAGACTGTACGCGGCCGGCCGAGCGGGAGCCCGGAAGTTTCCGCCACAGCACGGGCGACAGCGTAAAGCCGACAAGGTAATCCAGCGCGCGGCGCGCCAGATAGGCATCGACCAGGTTATAGTCGATATCGCGCGCATGTTTGAAGGCGTCCTGCACGGCGGTCTTGGTAATTTCGTTGAAGGTGACGCGGCGGATTTTAACTTTATTGGCGACGTTCTTGTCTTTCAGGTATTCGAGAACGTGCCATGAAATAGCCTCGCCCTCCCTGTCCGGATCGGTTGCGAGAAAGACGGTGTCGACTTTTTTGGCATTCGAGAGAATTTCACCAAGCGGCTTATGCGACCGCTCGCCGATTTCCCACTGCATCGCAAAGTTGTTGGCGGGGTCAACCGAGCCGTTTTTGGCCGGCAGGTCGCGCACGTGGCCGAAGCTGGCGATGACGGTATAATCGGGGCCAAGGTACTTATTGATGGTCTTTGCCTTGGCGGGCGATTCAACGATAACGAGGTTATGGGCGGCCATTTTTTAAAATCCTGATCCTGAGCACCTTATATATAATATATGTGCTCGGTTACTTATCTAGATCAGGTTTACCTTATTTCCGGCCTGTCGTTCAATACGTCCCGCAAGCTCCATTTCCAGAATTATCATTAACACCGCGCCGACCGGCGCATTTACGGCGCGAATGAGTTCATCCATTTGCACAGGCGTCGGGCTCAAACATTCCATAACGCGATTTCGCAGGTCGGCGCTCGGCTCGGAATCGTCAAGGACGGGAGAATCGGGCCCGCCGCCCCAGCCGCCGGTTTTGGGCTCCGCCAGCGTGCGGGTGCGCAGGGAATGAAGGACTTCGATGATGTCGTCCGCCGTCGTCGCCATATGCGCGCCATCCCGCAGCAGGCCGTTGGTACCTTCCGCCCGCGGGTCAAGCGGAGAGCCAGGCACGGCAAAGACTTCGCGGTTCTGCTCAAGGGCCATGCGCGCGGTAATGAGCGAGCCGGATTTTGCGGCGGCCTCCACCACCAGCAACCCGAGCGCGAGGCCGGAGATGATCCGGTTGCGGCGCGGGAAGTGTCTCGCGATGGGTTCGGTATTGAAAGGGCTTTCCGCCACAATCGCGCCGCTTTCGGCAATCTGGGCGTAGAGCTTGTCATTTTCGGGCGGGTAGATGACGTTGATGCCGCCGGCAACAACAGCCACGGTGCCGGTCGCAAGGGAGGCGATATGCGCCGAGGCATCAATCCCGCGCGCAAGGCCGGAGGTGATTACGTATCCGGCAGCGCCCGTCTTGCGCGAAAAATCTTCCGCAATCTTGCGGCCGGTGAGGGACGCGTTCCGCGCGCCGACAACACCGAGAGATTTTTTGGAGAGTAATTTCGGGTTGCCCAGAACGGTGATAACAGGCGGCGCATCTTCAATCTGCGCCAGCAGCGGCGGGTAATCGGCCTCCGCACGGCAGATAAGTTTCGCGCCGGCTTTATAAACGGCGTCAATTTCCTTTTCCGCCGCATCCAGAGCATAAGGCTTTATCCCGTCCATCTTGCCGCCCCGCTTGGCAAGATCGGGCAAGCCTTGCAGTGCTTTTTCAGCCGTGCCAAAACGCTCCAGCAGGCGGTTGAAGGTGACAGGGCCGACGTTTTCGGTGCGGATCAGGCGCAGCCAAGCAAATTTCTCTTTCGGGGGCAGCGTCTCGATCATGGGGTCGGCGGGGTATCCGCTGCCGCAGGCTTTTTAGAAAAGTTGATGCGGCTTTCCGTACCCTTGGCCAGACGGCGGATGTTTTCGTGGTGGCGGATCCAGATGACAATAGCGATGACGAAAATGACAATCGTCATCTGCATATTCTTGGTGATGATCATGGTGATCAGCGGCGAGAGGCAAAATGCTTCAATGGCAGAGGCCGATGATTATTT
>JBBQWK010000139.1:0-5440 GCA_038210695.1 Alphaproteobacteria bacterium | reverse complement strand
TGCTGTTCGGGTCATTCGTGACCATGCCGGTGTTGCGCGTATTCCAGCCGCTGGTGGTCTGCGGGCCGCAGCCTGCCAGCATGACGACGAAAGCGAAGGCAAAGAAATAGCTGAGCGGGCGGCCGATTGTTTTGTATAATTTTGTCACGGGGGGTATAAGCTCCTTAAAGCTGAAAAAAAATCCTGAAATCATTCCGAAATCATTATAGACATCGATCATGGCGCGAAAATCAGATTCTGACCTCGAACCCGGACTATATATTGTCGCGACACCTATCGGCAACATGGGGGATATCACCCTGCGCGCGCTCGATATATTAGGGAAAGTCGATATTATTGCCTGCGAAGATACGCGCGAAGCCGGCAAGCTGACGACTGTATACGACCTGCCGGCCGATAAAGTTCCCTACCACGACCATAATGCCGCCGAGATGCGGCCGAAAATTGTCGCCGCCATCAAGGGCGGCGGGCGTGTGGCGCTCATTTCCGATGCCGGCATGCCGCTGATCTCCGACCCCGGCTTCAAGCTGGTGGAGGCCATGGTGGAAGAAGGCCTGCCCGTCACCTGTATCCCGGGTGCCACCGCCTCCCTCACCGCGCTCGTCCTCTCCGGCCTGCCGAGCGACCGTTTTATGTTCGCAGGCTTCCTGCCGCCCAAGACCGTTGCCCGCAAAGCAGCACTGACGGAGGTGAAGGACGTTAAAGCGACGCTGATTTTTTATGAAACAGCGCCCCGCCTTGAAGCCAGCCTTGCCGATATGGCCGAAATGCTGGGCAACCGCAAAGCCGCCGTTGCGCGCGAACTGACCAAGAAATTCGAGGAAGTGCGGAGAGGCAAGCTGCTGGAGCTCGTCGCGCATTACAAAAAAGCCGGCGCGCCCAAGGGTGAAATCGTCATCGTGGTCGAAGCCCCGCTGGATAACGCCGCCGAAAACTGGACCGACGCCACGGTTGAAAAGCTGCTGCGCAAAATGCTGGATGACGAAGGCTTGAGCGTGAAGGACGCCGCCGGCTACGTCGCTGCCAAATCCGGCCGCAAGAAAAGCGATGTTTATAGCCAGGCGCTGATGCTGAAGAAGAAAAAATGAAAACTCCCGGACCAAAACAAAAATCAAACCATGCGAAGGGTGCGCAAGCGGAAACCATTGCCGCCCTGTATCTGCGCATGAAGGGGTATAAAATTCTCGAACGGCGCTTCAAGACGCATATGGGTGAAATTGACATCATCGCCAAGCGCTACGGCGTCATTGCCTTTGTCGAGGTCAAGATGCGCAGAACCCATGAGGACGCGGCAGAGGCTATTCACCGCATCAACCAGGAACGCGTGCGCAAGGCCGCCGCGCTTTACCTTGCGCGCAATACTGGCTACACTGTTTTCGAGACAAGGTTCGATGCGCTGGTTATGGCCCCGGGCAAGCTGCCCCGGCATATCGAGAACGCATTCTGACGATCATTTAGGGGTTTTACCGTTATGACGACTTTCCGCAAAATTTCCATCTCCCTCGGCCTCGCAGCATTGCTGGCGCAGGGGCTTTCCGGCTGTACGCCCGTCGGCGTTGCCGTTGGCGCGGGCGCGACCGTCGGCGTTGCCGCGGCGCAGGAAGGCGGCATCAAGGGCGCCACCGCCGATGCCACCATCCGCCTGCAGATCACCGATTTGTGGCTGAAGAACGGCTTTGACCTTTACCGCCGCCTGTCCATGACCGTGAAGGAAGGCCGTGTGCTGATCACTGGTTCGGTGCCGAACCCCGACATGCGCGTTGATGCCGTGCGCCTTGCCTGGCAGGCAGATGGCGTGAAGCAGGTCATCAACGAAATCACCATCGATGGCGGCGGCGGCGTGAAGGCCTATGTCACCGACAGCTGGATCACCAGCGACATTAAAACGCACCTGATGTTCGATAAATACATCCAGTCCATCAACTACACGATCGAGACCGTCAACGGCACCGTCTTCATCATGGGCGTCGCCGAAGACCAGAAAGAGCTGGACCGTGTGCTGGATTACGCCCGCAACACCAAATACGTGAAAAATGTCACCAGCTACGCGCGCCTGCGCGGTGAAACGCCGCCGGGCCTCGTGAACCCTGAAACCGGCGCGCCCGCCGGCGCGGCCTCACCGCCGCCCGTCAGCAACTAAGAGGGGTTTGAAGGCCGCATGACGTCCCCCGAGCCACCGGATGACGATTTGGGCGAGGCGCTGCACGGCGACCTCAACCGCTTCGACACCCCGAACGAGGCGCTGGAGTATGTGCGTTATGCCGGCACGCTGCCGGATGCGGAAATCGACCTTGGCGAAACGGCCGTTGCCCTCGCGCTTGTCTTCATGCCCGGCATCAACCCCGACCGCTACCGCAACCATCTTAAAAAACTTGGTGACCATGTGGCGGAAGAATTCGCAGCGCGCCTGCGGCAGAAGGATGAAGACAAGCTTTCATTGCGCGTTACCACCTTGCGCAAAATCATTCATGAAGCGCACGGCTACCGCGGCGATACCGAAACCTATGACGACATCCAGAACGCCAACCTCATCCGCGTCATCGAACGGCGCAAGGGTCTGCCGATTGCGCTGGGCATTCTTTACATCACGCTGGCGCGCCGCATGGGCTGGCCGGTCGAGGGGCTGAACTTCCCCGGGCATTTCCTCATCCGCCTTGAAAAAGACGGCGAGCGCGTGATCCTCGACCCGTTCCAGAACGGCAAGGAAATGAACGCTGCGGAATTGCGCCAGCTGCTGAAATCCATCGCCGGCAAGAATGCCGAACTTTCCCATAATTTTTACGATTCCGTCGGCAACCGCGATATTCTGGTCCGCCTTGAAAATAACCTCAAGAAACGGCTGATTGAATCTGAAGAATACGCACAAGCGATCATCGTGCTGGAAGCCATGGAAGCGTTGGCACCGGATGAATACCGCACGCTGTTCGACAAAGCTGTTCTGTACGCCAAGCTCGGGCAGATCCGGCAGGCGGAACGCGCCTTCGAGCGGTATATTGAACGCACGCCCAGCATGGCGGAAAAAAGCCAGGCGCGCGCGCTGCTGCTGCAAATCCGCAACAACCCCGAATAACCGAATAATTTGAAACGCATAACCTTTGTGCGCCCTGCCGCATTATGGTGTAATTGCCTATCGGCAAACTCAAAGCATTGTTTTTGAGGTTAAGGGGCAGCATAAAATGACCGGATTACTCGGGCTTATCACGTTTGGCGCGCTGGCAGTGTTTTCACTGCTGTACTTAAGCGCCATCGCTTCCAACAAATCACCTGCGATCGACAAAGCGCTGACGCTGATCAAGCGTCACATGGATTATATCGGCGTCGGCTGCGTAGCCTACGGCTTTCTTGCCGCCTGCGCCACGCCGATCATGGTGTCGGACCCGACGGGCATGTTCGTGCGCATGCTCGGCAACCTCGTCCTTATCATCATGGCGCTGCCCTATGCCTTCAAGCGGTTCGAACCGCAGCTGGCCGCCAAAATTAACGTCGCCATCATGGATGAACTCAAAGCCATCGTGAACCGCGTACTGTCGCTGGAAAAAATCGTCGGCTTTATTGGCCTCATCACCTGCATCGTTACCTTCGTCTTCGTCTTCCGCCGCGGCTGATAAACCATGCCGCTGCAACGAATGACAGCGTTGCGCGTCCTGCTGGCGGCGCTGGCCCTTATTGTGGCAATCGCAGGCCTTGCCGCGCTGGCGGAGGTATTATCGGCATTGACGCGTGGCGTGCTGCGCTGGAATTACACCGGCACCGGATTTTTGCTGGGCGCCAGCGCTATCTGGGCCGCCGTCAGCCTCTGGCGTTTTCGCAGCCGCCTTGGTCTGCGCGATCTTAAAACACAAATTCTGGATGATGGCGCACGGCTGCTTGCTGCCGCCGGCGGCGTTATGGCAGGCTTTATCATCCTCTGCTGGTCGGGCTGCCTTTTCCCGCGCGAAATTTTGACGAGCGGCACGGTGACCTATGCGCTGCTGCTGCCGACCTTTTCATTCCTCGCCGCAGCCGGCATCGGCTTTGCCTACCGCGAGGCGCTGGAAAAAATTTCTGTCATCAGGCTCGCGCTGTTTGCGGCAACAATTGGCGGCGTCATCGGCGCGGCGGATTTAACCTTCGCGGGCGCCAGCCATATTTTCAGCGCCTATCACGACATGTCTTTGCAGATGCTGGTCTGGGCCGCCTGCTGCGGCATGATTGCGGCCGCCGCCCTGTTTAATGCGCGGCAGGCGGAGGGTAATCCGCGCCGCTTTGCCCGCGGCTATGCCGGCGCCATTCTCTGCGGCCTTGGCGCGCTGCCGGCTGTACTGTGGCTGGAAACATTTCTCTGGGGCCGGAATCTGGTGGAAAGCTGGAACGTGCTGATCTTCTTCATGCCTTTTATCTTCATCGGCACCGTCGCCCTTGGCGGCTTTGTCGCGTACAAGGGCGGGCAGCTTTACCGGCAGAATTTTTCCGCGCGCGCGGAAAAATTATAAATCGAACTTTTTGGTTTTTTTCGGGGGCGTGTCGTCGACAAGTGTTTTGGCAACAGGCACTGTTTCAGGCGCGCTGGACTGCGGCTTACGGCGCATGACAACAATCCCGCCGCCCAGCAGCAGCGCAACCGCGCCAAACTCGATGCCAAGGTTAACGGGTGACGTGAAATCGAAGCCGGATGCTTTGGCTTCAGAGGCCGGTTTGGTGACAGCTGTCACGGGCTGCGGTTGCGAAGCCGCTGTTTTTACCGGCGCCGGCGTTTCCTGCGGCGCGGGAAGGGTGGTTTTGACAGGCGCGGGCGGGATGATTTTCACGGGCGCGACAGGCGCATCGTTCTGCTCTTTTACCGGCGCGGCCACGAGCTTCTTGGCGTCAACGCAGTTGGCGATCGTGCTGGCAAGGGACACGGTGTAAACGTTGTCGTCCGGCAGCAGTTCCTGCGTGCAGACGTTCACCAGCTTGGCCTTGTGATTGATTTTGGCAAGGTAGTCCGGCAACGGGCCGATTTTGCCGGCGAATTCGTCAACCAGTTCTTGTGTCTGTTCCGGCGTCAGGCCGGGGGTCAGGACAATGCGCGGGCCAACTGCATCGGCGCCCTTTTTCAAGGAAGCTTTCAGCTCCGCGATTTCGGCGGCGTTCTGCGGCAGGCCGAGAACTTCCTGCGTATGCTTCGTCATCTGGATTTGTTTCGCGATATCTTCAACGCCCGCCATGCGTTGCTGCACCGACGTATAAGCGCTGTTGCCCTGCGCAAGCGCCTGCTGTCCTGCGCCCGCCGATACTGCAAAGGCAACAGCGAGAACGGAAGAGCGGCCTAGCTTTTTAAGGTATGCGGTATTCATGCGGAACGAATCCTTTGCAGACTGGCGGAGACAGGATGACTTTTTACCACCCGGGCGCAATTATGTCAATTTATGCAAGACCGCCTGATGATTCTGGCCTGAACGTCATACGGCGTCCGGCATTC
>JBBQWK010000138.1:0-5464 GCA_038210695.1 Alphaproteobacteria bacterium | reverse complement strand
AACCTCACCTTCCTCAACAAGTGCGACGAACTGGAAAAATCCATCGTCTCCGAGTACTACCAGCGCTGTTTCGACCGCGCGCTGATAAAGACCAAGGAAGATTAAGGGCACTAGAAATGTCCGACAACCACGATCCCGTTGAGAATTTCAAACTGGCAACGCAGTCGACGGCGCGGGCGCTGTCGAACCGCGACGATGTGGAAGTGACTTTCGGCGGGCATCTGGCGGAACTGTCGGATAATGCCATCAAACTGCCGGCGCTGCCGAAAACGCTGGATGAAAATGAAGCAAGACTTGTCCGCGGCCTTGCCGATACTTTCGCGCTGCGCCTGCGCTATCACGATATCGCCCTCCACCAGAAAAACCTGCCCGCCGACCCCAAAGCCCGCGCCAGCTATCAGGCGTTGGAAGAGGCGCGCATTGAAGCCGCAGGCACGGAACATTACCCCGGCGCGTCATCGAACATCGAGGCCGCGCTGCGCCATGACGCGCGGCGGCAAAAGCTGGAAAACACCAGCAGCATGAAGGACGCGCCACTGGCGGAAGCCTTGCGCTATCTCGCCCGCGAAGCTTTCACAGGCCGCAAGCCGCCGAAGGAAGCACAGAAAGTTACCAAAATCTGGAAGCAATGGATTTCCGAGCATCTTGGCGCCGAAGCCTTCGATAACTTAAGCAAAACGATTCACGATCAGGATGCTTTCGCCAAGCTGACCCATCACCTCATCGACCGGATGGAAATGGTGTCGACGCCCGCGGAACCTGCGCCCTCACCTGACAGCGGGGAGAGCAACGACGAGCAGGACGGCGACGGCGGCGAAAAATCGGCCGAGGAGACAGAAGATAAGGCAACGCCACCTATCGGCATGACCGAAGAAGCCGATATGGGCGAGCGCGCCGAAAAAGACGTCGAGACCATGGGCGGCGAGGAGATGGACGACGCCGAAGGCGACGACACCGACGAGTCCGAAGACGCCCGCAAGAATACGCCGCGCGACAGCCAGAACGCGCTGTATGGCGATTATAAAATTTACACCGCCCAGTTTGACGAAGACGTGAACGCCAAAGACCTTTGCGAACCGGAAGAGCTGCAAAAACTGCGCAAGATGTTGGACAAGCAGCTGACGCACCTGCACGGCGTCATTACCCGCCTTGCCAACCGCTTGCAACGCCGGCTGATGGCGCAGCAGACCCGCAGCTGGAATTTCGACCTCGAGGAAGGGATGCTTGACCCTGCCCGCCTCTCCCGCGTTGTGACGCAACCCTACATGCCCGTCAGTTACAAGCAGGAAAGCGAAACCGACTTCCGCGATACCATCGTGACGCTGCTGATCGATAATTCAGGCTCCATGCGCGGCCGCCCTATTACCATCGCTGCGATGAGCACGGATATTCTGGCGCGGACGCTGGAGCGTTGCGGCGTGAAGGTTGAAATTCTCGGTTTTACCACGCGCGCATGGAAAGGCGGCTCCTCCCGCGAGAAATGGCTTTCCGACGGCAAACCGCAAAACCCGGGCCGCCTGAATGACCTGCGCCATATCATTTACAAAGCCGCCGACAACCCGTGGCGGCACACGCGCAGCAACCTTGGGCTGATGCTGCGTGAAGGCCTGCTGAAAGAAAACATTGATGGCGAGGCCCTGCTCTGGGCCTATCAGCGCCTCATGTCTCGGCCGGAACAGCGCAAGATTTTGATGGTGATTTCTGACGGCGCGCCGGTGGATGATTCAACCTTGTCTGCCAATCAGGGCAATTACCTTGAAGAACATTTGCGCCGCGTCATCCATTTCATCGAGGATAAAACGCCGATACAGCTGCTCGCCATCGGCATCGGTCATGATGTGACGCGCTATTACAAACGCGCGGTGACGCTTGTGGACGCCGAAGAGCTTGGCGGCGCGATCACCGAAAAACTGGCCGAATTGTTCGAAGAGAAAAACGGCAAAGGCCGCAAGCGCCGCTGATTTTTTTTATTGATGTAAACCTTAACCGAAAGCCTTTTCCATGTCCGACCACAAAATACACAAGCCGAAAGCCGTCAGCGGCTTCCCCGAATGGCTGCCGGAATATCGCGCGGTCGAGCTGGAGTGGATGGATAAAATTCGCCGCGTGTTTGAAAGCTATGGTTTCTGCAACATCGAAACCCCGGCGGTGGAGGAAATTGACGCCCTGCTCGCCAAGGGCGGCGATACGGAGAAAGAGATTTATACGCTGACCCGCCTGCATGCGGAAGAAGGCGACAAGGAAGCCCGTCTTGCCCTGCACTTTGACCTGACCGTGCCGATGGCGCGTTACGTGGCGCAGCACTTTGGCGACCTCACCTTCCCCTTCAAGCGCTACCAGATGCAGAAATCATGGCGCGGGGAGCGCCCCCAGAAGGGCCGCTACCGCGAATTTTACCAATGCGATATCGACGTCGTAAACATTGACGACCTGCCGCTGCACTTCGATGCCGAACTGCCCGCCGTGTTGTTCGAAGCGTATGAAGCTCTAGGCATTCCGCCGGTACAGCTGCGCCTCAACAACCGCAAGATCGTGGTCGGTTACCTGCAAGGCCTCGGCGTGAACGACGCCGGCGTTGTCACCCGAATCCTCGACAAGCTGGATAAAATCGGGCCCGACGGCGTTTTGAAAATGCTGGCTGCTGCCGGAGTGCCGGAAAATGTCTCGCAAAAATCTCTCGCCTTCGTCAACATCAAGACAACGGATTCTTCCTTCGTCGAACAGGTGAAGGCGCTTGGCGTCGAGAATGAATTGCTCGACATTGGCTTGAATGAATTGAAATTCGTGACCGACAACCTTTCGCACCTTCCGTCCGGCGGCATGGTCGCTGACCTTGGCATTATTCGCGGGCTTGATTATTACACTGGCACCGTGCTGGAAGCGCGCTTCCGCGAGGGCGACCCCATGGCCATTGGCGGTGGCGGCCGGTATGACGACCTTGCCGGATCCTTCATTCACCAGAGACTGCCGGGCGTGGGGCTTTCCATCGGCCTCACCCGTCTCTTCGGTCTGCTCATGGACAAAGGGCTTATTCAGCCCGGCCGCAAGGCCCCGACGGATGTTCTGGTCGTACTGCCGGATGAAGCCCGACGTGCCGAGGCGACCATTGTTGCCCAGACCTTGCGTAAAAAAGGCCTGAATGTGGAGATGTTTCACTCCGATGCGAAAATCAAACGCCAGCTCGCTTATGCTGAAAAGAAGGGCATTCCCTATATCTGGTTCCCGCCCTTCAAGGACGGTCAGCCCCACGAGGTCAAGAATATGGCAAACGGTGAGCAGGTACAGGCCGATGCCGCCAGCTGGCTGCCGAAGACGGCCTAAAGCCGGATTTCACTTTTTTGTAAACGTGGTAAGCTTGTTATAAGTTTTTCATCCCGGGATTTTATCATGCCGAATAAATTCGCTCTGCTTTTTGTCGCCGTTGCCTTTTCCGCCTTTGCTTTTGCATCGCCGGCGACGGCATTTCAGCCGCGCTCCACTTACACCTACATCCACAACGAAGCAGAATACAGCGTCGAGCTGCCGGATGCGCCGATGGGCGAAACCATCTGGGCGGATGGCAAGGCGAAAATCCCCTATATCGACAACCCGCCGAAATACGGCTCCGTCGGCGAATATGCCGAATTGCTGCGCGTTGACCCCGACACCGGCGACAAGTTTGATGTCAAGATCACCTTCGTCAAGGCGGAGCGCGATTTCCTGCTGTCGATGACACGCGAGAAAATGATGCAGACGCTGAATGACATTTTCAAGGAAACCCACCTTGACCAGCAGACGCGCGAAGAGCACTTCAACGCCGGCGCCGATACGCTGAAATGGGCGACTGTCACCGGCTTTTCGGCCGATGAAAGCAACAACCTGCACTTCAACGCCGCGCATTACCTTGTCGGCATCAACTCCATCATGGTGCTGCAGGTAACGTATAACGTCGAGAACAAGGTCTTTCAGGGCTTTTACGACACGCTCGCAAAATCCATCAAATATGCGGGCCTGAAATAATTTTTTAAACGCTCCGGGCAGGGACAATTAAGGGGCGGAACATGAAACAGCTAAAAGATCTCAAAGTCGAACTGCATGGCGCGGAAGAAAAGCTGCTGACGCATTTGCGCAAGCTGCGCCGCGTGGAGCGCGAAGCACCGGTTGCAGCCGCCGATTGCCCGCCGCTTGACGATTGCGACATGACCACCGGCCAGCGCATTGCAGACACCGTTGCGGCTACCATGGGTTCCTGGAAATTCATCATCATCTAGTCCTGCATTTTGCTGTGCTGGATTATTTTCAACATCACCGGTTACGTCCACAACTGGGACCCCTACCCCTTTATTCTGCTGAACCTTGCGCTGTCATTTCAGGCCGCCTATGCCGCGCCGTTTATTATGATGAGCCAGAACCGCCAGCAGGATATCGACCGCAAGGCGGCGCAGAGCGACTACCAGATCAACATCAAGGCCGAACTTGAAATCGAACTGCTGCACCAGAAGATCGACCAGATGCGGGAAATGGAAATCCTCAACCTGACGCAGGCCGTCAAAGACCTGACCGATATTCTCCACAAGGCGAAAATCGATATCAAGCCCGGCGTCTAAATCCAGCTTTTTCAAGCCCTAACAATCATTGGCGATAATAAACTTGCATTCAGCGGCTTTTGGCCGCAAAAAAGGCCCATGCTTGTTATGCGCCGTTACATTTTTGCCCTGCTTGTCGCCGGCCTGCTGCTTGTCCAGCTGGGGCAGGCGCAGCATTACAAAACGCATTTTCTGGAACCCGCATACCAGAGAGCGCCACAAAAACACGCGCCCGCGCATTCCGATGCGGATGACAACTGCGCCTTCTGCCTGTTCCTGAAAAACTTTACGGCGGTTCTGGCTGTCAGCATTGCTATTGCCGTCTGCGCTTTGGCCTATACGCTTCCTGATTTCCGCCAGATTGCATTCGCTGCGCTTTTACTGCGGCAGAATTACACGGCGCGCGCCCCGCCCGCGGCCTGATTTTTCAGCGTCCCGTTCTTTTCAAGACATTCAACTTATAGAGGGAGTCAAACCTTATGACCCTGCTGCAAACACGCGGAATATCGGTCGTCCGGCCGCAATCCGCTCCGCTCAGCTTCCCGGATCTTTCCATTCAGGCGAAAGATAAAATCCTTATCCTCGGCCCCTCCGGTTGCGGTAAGACAACGCTGCTGTCGATCATCGCGGGGCTTTTAGCGCCCACAACCGGCGAGGTTTTATTCGAGAAAGAAAACTTCTACGCCATGCCCGCCCGCCAACGCGACCTGAAACGCGGGAGATCGTTCGGCTTCGTTTTCCAGACGCTGCACCTTTTGCCTTCCATCACCCTGCGCCAGAACATTTCACTGGCAGGCGATATGGCGGGTGTTGCGGCCAATCCCGCACGGGTTGATAAATTGCTGGCACAACTCCAGCTCTCGACCAAGGCACACCGCAAGCCGGAATCTTTAAGCCAA
>JBBQWK010000137.1:0-5469 GCA_038210695.1 Alphaproteobacteria bacterium | reverse complement strand
GCGGAATTCCACGCCGGAACGGGCGCTTCCTGATAGCCGCCGTCAAGGATATCCATGACTTTCGTCAGGTAGCCTTTGGACTGCGACAGGTCTTCCATTTTCACGCCGGAGAAGCCGCGCACATAGCCCATGCCGGGGGCGTACATGTAAATCGTGGTCAGGCGGCGCTGTTCCTGCAGGGCAGAGGCGTGCTGGTTGATATCGGAAATATCGCGATAGCGGACGCGACCGCGGCGGCGGTTGATGTAGAAATGGAAATACTGGAAATCGATGTAGTCTTCGTGGAAATTATACAGCGTACGTTGCAGCGCGCGTTTCTTGATTTCGTAGAAAACGGGCGGGATGCCGGCGAGGCTGGCGACAAAGAAAAAGCCGAAGACCGCAGAAGCCGAGAGGAAATTGCCAAGTCCCAGAACGAGGAAAAGAATATAGACAATCATGCCGCAGAGTATAGTGACGGGCAGGAACAGCATCGCCGTGACCATGCCGGCCTGCACCATGGCAAGGCCCGGGTCGAAATGCGGACGTACAGATAGTATGGGGCGCTTCTTTTCCATCGGAAACAGTATCCTACGGGGCGCGGCTTTTCTCAACCAATTCTTTGATTTGGCCGTAGGGGTCATCGGCCGCCGGCAGCCCGCCCAGCAGGACGCGGGTGGCATTGGCATGCAGCGGAATACGTGCGGGTTTCGCGGTCATCAGCAGCACATCGGTCAGGCCGGCGTTGTCATCACCGCCCGGCGTTGCTTCCTCGACGCTGGTTATATTTTCATAGAAAAGCTGGTAGGGCGGCAGCTTGCCGTTGCTGATTTCAAGACGGTCGTTAAAGAACGACGCACGGCTGCCTGACTGCGACAGGATGATGCCCGGCAGCACGAAGGCAAGGCCGACATCCATCAACGCCACGCCGAGCAGGATGTAACCGACCTGCGGATCAACAGGGGCAAAGCGTGGCAGCAAAATACCCACCAGCGCAATCAGCGCCGCGCCGCCAAAAAGCGCCGCGCGCAGAATAATGCCGGTTTGTGGCGCGGCTTTCAGTCGGTAGGTCAGCAATGGCGGGGACATATGAATTTAAGACTTGAGGAACTGGACGGCGGCATTGATGGCACCCGCGACATCCTGCCCAAGCGAGACGGGGAGCGACTGAAGCCCGTGCTGCTCCAGCTGGGCGAGACGGCGCAGGAGAACTTCCGCCTGCGGCTGCAGCGCCGCTTCTTCGCGCACCATGGTCTTCAACGCATCGATAGACAGCAGCAGCACATCGCCCGCGGCATCGGTGCCGGTGGAGGATTGCTGCGACGCGCGGGGCTGGTCATTGCGGCGCTGGTAGCCGGAGCTGCCGCCCTGCCCGCCGCCCGTGCTGGTGGATGTGGAGGTCATCAGGTTGCTGATTTTTGAAAACATCCGGCGCCTCCCCTTTACATTACTGTTTTAAATTCAGCAGCTCGTTCTTCTGGTTGTCGTTGAAGGTTTTGGTGCCTTCTTCCCAGAGGACGGTCGCCTGCTTGTTGGAATAAATTTTATAAAGCGCGATATTCATGACCTTGCCGGAAATGAGCTGATAGGGCTTGCCATCAATCATGGTCGGCGGCGCCGCGGCATCTGCATAGGTCGGCTGGACGTAAATAATCATGAAAATCTTGCGGCCCGTCATGGAAAGGCCGCTTTCAACATCTCTCTTGGCAGCCGGCTGCACGGCCAGAAACTGGTGGTCCATCAACCCTTGCGGCACGATCGCGTAATTCTTCTGGGCGAAGGTGAAGGAGAAGAAAGTATCGCTGGCGAAATTGCGGACGACGTAGCCCTGGTTTTCTTCGCTATAGGGAGAGATCACCCCTTCGAACTGGATGGCTATCGGCTCCTGCAGCGTCAGCAGATCAAACTTTTGCTGCAGCTCCAGCGGCTTGGTCTGCAGGTATTCCAGCCGTTCGGCATCCGTCATCTGCTTGTATTCGGGCAGGAAGGGAATCCACTTGCGGAAATCGGGGTTCTGTCGCGTGAGGCGGTAGAAGATGGTCGCCACATCGGCGGCGGAAGCGGTGTCAGGAAAATAGTTGGTGCCGACAACGGGCGCATCCGGCATATCGGCCATGGCGCGGAGGGGCAGCGATAGCCCGACGATCACGGCGGCAGCAAGCAAGCAGCAGGAAACGGCGGATAAAAATTTCGTCATATTCTCCAATTCCTTCAACGATTATCAATGATAGTATATCATGAACCTCATTAAATACGAATGCCCGCAGGCTCAAATTCCTGCAATACATAACCCCTGTAAACGTTAAGGCCGCGGCATGAAAAAGCCCGTGAAATCCGGAAAAACTACCAAGGATAAACGCGGCGATGATGCCGCTTTGTGGGAATTTGTCACCCGCAGCGTGACACCGATTGCCAAAAAGCCGAAAATTGCCCCGCTTCCGGCGAAGAATCCGCCTAAAACTGCCGTAAAGCCGTCAAAAAATCACGAAATCCTCATCAAAGCACCGCCGCGCCTGCCAAAACCCGCAGCGCCGCCGGTGCCGCAGGCCGCCGGCAAGGGTTTTGACCGGTCGACCGCGACAAAGCTGAAAAAGGGCCGTCTGGAAATTGAAGGCCGCATCGACCTGCACGGCATGACGCAAGACGGGGCGCATCACGCCCTGACCCGCTTTATCCGCAATGCAGCACGCAGCCAGAAACGCACACTGCTGGTCATCACCGGCAAGGGCCGGCTCGGCGGCGGCATTCTGCGCCGCGCGGTGCCGATGTGGTTGCAGGACGGGGATTGCAGTGCGCTGGTTCTGGCAGTCACCCCCGCAGCGCCCAAAGACGGCGGTGATGGCGCGCTATATGTGCGCTTGAGAAAACCGCAAGGCTGATTTATCCGCCCGCAGGCTTCGGCGGTGCGGGCAGTGTATGCGCGGCTTTATCGCCCAAGGGGCGCGGGTGGCCGCCCATGGATTTCAGGCGCTCGAAAGCTTCTGTCAGCGCGGTTGAATCATAATCCGCAAAACGGTGCGTCACCATGGCGGCGGCGGCTTTTTCTTCAGGGCCGTTGTAAATTTCCGTCACCTGCCGCGCTGCGAAATTGAACACGAGGCGCAGCTGGCTGCCGCGGTCATCCAAAGCTTTGGTTTCAACAAGCGTCTGTTCATCCGGCATCGAGAAACGCTGCAACGCGATCAGCTGTTCGCGCAAATACAAGGCAACCGCATCATAATTGCGCTCTTCCGCCTTTTTCATCGCCCTCTTGCCGCTGACGGATAAATTCGCCCCTGCCTCCACCAGCGATTTCACGATGGCGAGATTGTTCTGGTCGGCGGCGCGCACCAGCAGTTCGGCGTTGTCGCCTTCGGTGCTGGCGCCCGCCTTCAGCAGCAGCGCTACATTTTCGGCCTTGCTGCCGGAGGTGTAATGTTCATAGCGGTCGGTGTAGCCGACGTCGATGACGACCATGGTATCGCGCCAAATGACCGCTGCCTTCAACCCCTTGTCGAGATCGCTTTGGATAAGAACACCCTCGGCATTTTCGAGGAAGCCTTTAAGACGCGGTGCATCCCCGAAGGCGGCGATGGCCTGCAGCGCTTCGGCATAGGGCAGGCTGCCGCGCTGACAGGCGTTGTTCAGCGTGTCATCCGGCAGACCGTGCAATACGAACAAGCGGTGATTGGTGTCATTCTGTTTGATGCTGGCACGCAGCAGCTGCAGCGCCTGATCGACAAGTTCGGCTTTATCGGCGGGTATTTCACGCAGAAAATCCACAGCGCGCTGCCAGTCTTTTTCCGCAAAAGCGCGCGCGGCTTTTTTGGCGAGAGTGGCTGCCGGATTTTCTTCCTTGCGCCAGGCCATGATTACCCCTTGCCCGGCATGGAAAGCCCGGCAGCCTTGACGGAGGGCGCCTTGCCGCGGAGGGAAACTTCGATGCCGGAGGGGTTGCCGCCCATGTCGATGAGCTTGGCGCGCGCGGCTTCCAGCGCGGCATCGCCGTAGTCTTCAAACGCAATGTCGCGCAAAATAGACTGGCGCGGATTGACGGTTTCAAAAATTTCATTCACATGGCGGGACGCGAAATTGAAAACGGTCTTCAACACGCCCGCATTATCCGGCAGCGTTTTGACTTCCAGCAGTGTTTCGTTATCCAGCGCGGTGAAGCGGCCGTAATCCCATTGGATTTTACGCAGGTCGTCAAACAGCTTGAACTTGCGGTTGGCTTTTGCGGCATTAATCCAGGGATCGATAGGCAGGATGCCGCTCTGGCCATATTTGGCAAAAAGGCGGCCGATGTCGGCACGTCCGGCCTCGACCGTATCATTAAAAATCTGGCCGTTATTGCTGTTGCCGGTCGCGGGATCGGCGCCGAGCTTGAAAAGCTGCTCGACCGTTTCATAGTTGCCTTCGGTGCGGAGGCCCTGCACCAGCACATTCGGCTTTGCCGCATGGGTTAGCGCAACGTTAAGGTTGAGGGAGCCTTTGTTGAGGTCTGCCGCTTCCTTGATGGCGACAATATCCTGCGCTGAGCCAAAAGCGGCCTTGGCGTTCAGAATGGTCTGCCAGTCGGTGATGCGGCGCTCCACCAGCAGCACCAGCATATCGGTTTCCTGCTGCCCCAGCGTAAACATGGTGCGCACCGCCGGCCACTGGTTGGCGGTGATAGCGGCGAATACCTTGCGCGCCGGCTCCATCGCCGTCTGCCGCGCGGTTTCGGATTCACGCTCCGTCAGCGTGGCGGTGGGGTTGGTGCGGGCGACAGCCTTGTCGATCTGCGCCAGTTCACCAGCGATGCCTTCAGCCGCAAGGCGCCAGGTTTCAGGATTGGTGGAAGCGCGGAGGAAATCTTCGTTCATGGGTCAGGGTTGTCCTTTGGGCGTATCGCGGAAAGTTGACGGCGCGTGCAGCGCGGGTTTGGCCGCGTCATCCGTACCCAGCGGCAAGGGGTGACCGCCGAGGGAGACGAGCTTGTCATGCATCCGCTGCAGCAATCCTGAATCAACGCTGGGGAACGGATGCACGGAAATTTTTTCGGAGCGGCTGTCCTGATATTCGGAGTTGGAGACAACAGCGAGCGTCTTGAATTCGAAATCAAAAATATAGGTCATGACGCGGTCGTAATCACCGCGGCCATAGCCCTCCAGCGGGAAGGTGCGGTCAACGACGAGGATCTGGTCGGTGCTTTTGCTGTAAATGTCGTCCAAAACAATCCTCGCGCTGGGGAAATGACATGCCGCCCCGAAACGGGTGCGGATATTGACGGCCTGAATGGTTGATATCCCCTATTTTCATAGAGGTCCAAGGCAGATATGTCAATGCGCGATGCACGCAACGTAGCGCGCGCATATACGGCTGATTTAATTTGGTTTTAGGGGTTTGGCGACGAGCCAGCGCTGCTTGTCGAGGCCATAGGGCGGCTTGCCGCCAAGCTGGATGAATTTTTCCTCGGCGATTCTCAAGGCCTCGGGTGCGTAATCGCCGAAGCTGGCGTTGCTCATGGCG
>JBBQWK010000136.1:0-5502 GCA_038210695.1 Alphaproteobacteria bacterium | reverse complement strand
CGTAGAGCTGCTCGATTTCCTTGCCGACTTTGTCGCGCGCCATTTCCGAGATTTGTTCGCGGGTCTGGTACAGCTCGATGAATTCCATGTTGGAAACCAGCTGTTTCACGGTCGCGTTGACGCGTGCCTTCACCTGTTCGTCCGGCCCGCTCGATTCATAGTGGTATTTTTTCGCATCGACGATCTGCAGGTGCATTTTAATGGGGATGGAGACGAAAATATCGTCCTTCGTTTTCGTGCTGAGCGTGTCTTCTTCCTGTTTCAGCTCGGTGCCGACTTTACGGGCGACGTTCTGCCACGGCAGGATGAAATGTATGCCGGGGTCTTTAATCGTCTTCACGAATTTGCCGAAGCTTTGAATAATGACTTCTTCTTTTTCTTTAACGGTCAGAATAAACATGTTTCTTGCCTTTTTCTTTTTTTGTTGAAAAAGGCGGCTGCCGGAGGATGCCCGCAGCCGCCCTTTGGTATTTGAAGTGATTAACCCGCTTTCGGACCTTTGCTGGCGGGCGTTGCATGGCCCGTCAGGTCGTCATTGGCATGGCCGTGGTTGGGCTTCGTCAGCGTTTTGCCGAGCGCCTGCATGTCCTGCAGCACGGTGTTGGCATTGGCGTTGGTGATGATGACGTTGCCTTTCGCGGCTGCATCGCGGATGGTGTCGTTCTGCATGGCGAGGGTAATGATCTGGTGCGCCATTTCTTCCGTCAGGCCGGATTTGGCAAGGTTGTTGAACTGGGTCGCGTAGTTTTCAAAAATCGCCGCGCGCTGGGCTGCGATACCTTCACCGTCGAGACGCTGTGCTTCCTTGCGGCCTTCGGCTTCGAGGATCATGCGTTTCTTTTCGGCTTCTGCCATGTTCAGCATAGTCTGGCGTTCCATTTCGGAGCCTTTGACGTTGTTGTATTTGGACTGGAGGTCGGCCGGCGCATGCGGCTCGTCAACGATGACGTCGATGAGTTTCACGCCGTACAGCTGCTCGATTTCCTTACCGACTTTTTCGCGGGCGAGGTCGGAGATGGTCTCACGCGCCTGATACAGTTCCGAGAAATCCATGTTGGAGGTCAGCTGCTTCACGGTCGCCGCGACGCGCGACATGACCTGCTGCATCGGATTTTCCGAATCGTAATGGAATTTTTGCGTATCCATCACCTGTAGGTGCATTTTAATGGGCAGGGTCACGAAGATGTTGTCCTTCGTTTTGGTCTGCAGATCTTCTTTACGTTCTTCCAGCGCAAGCGACACGCGCTGCGCCACGTTCTGGAACGGCCAGGGGGCTTTGAACTTCATGCCCGGTGATTTGATGCTTTTAACGTATTTGCCGAAACTCTCGACGAGGACTTCCTGCTTTTCCCTTACGTTCATGATCATGCTGGAAAGCCAGGCCGTGCCGCCAATACCACCAATAACGGCGCCGGCGATGAGTGCGATCTCTAACATTTGTGCTCCTGAATACGTTTGTTGTTATGGACGTAAAAATATGCCCCCGCCTTATATTCGGCGCTGGTTAAGATCATTCCCGTAAACAATTTGGGGGTCATGCCACCTAGTTAGTGGCGTGCCCTTCAAACCGTCAAGCAAGGAAAAAACCTAAAACCTGCGCGTCCTGCGAATGCTTTTCATATGCTCTGGTAAACCGTTCAATCACATCAGTAAAGGCGCAAACTTAACGGCGCTAAATTATTTGCGATATATTTTCATAAGCTGGGAAACTATCGCGCCGCCTGTTGCCTTCGCCCCTGTGATGGGAGTAATAAAATATCCATGAGCACAGATAATAAAACATCCTTGAAAATCGGCACCCGTGGCAGCCCGCTTGCACTGGTGCAGGCGAATATGCTGGCGACTGCATTACGGGAAAAGCACCCGCATCTTGCCGCGCCCGATGCCATCCAGCTTGAGATCATCGTGACCTCCGGCGACCGCATTCAGGACCGCCCGCTGTCCGAAGCCGGCGGCAAAGGGTTGTTCACCAAAGAGATTGAAGAGGCACTGCTCGATGGCCGCATTGATTGCGCCGTGCATTCGATGAAAGACATGCCGACGCAATTACCGTCAGGCTTATGCATCCCCTGCCTGCTGCCGCGCGATGATGTGCGCGATGCCTTTTTTTCCAACAAAGCCAATTCAATCGATACGCTGCCGCAGGGCGCGATCGTCGGCACCTCCTCCCTCCGCCGTCAGGCGATTGTGCTGGCGCGGCGGCCGGATTTAAAAGTCGTCACATTCCGCGGCAACGTCGGCACGCGGTTGAAGAAACTGGAAGATGGCGTTGTGGATGCAACACTGCTGGCAGTTGCCGGCCTCAACCGTTTGGGGCAGCAGCATCTGGTGCAGCATGTTCTTGAGCCCGATGTCATGCTGCCCGCAGTGGCGCAAGGCGCGATTGGCATTGAAATCCGCGAGAATGACCGCGATATGCACAAATTGCTGGAGCCGATTCACTGCCATGTGACCGAACTGCGCGTCACGGCGGAGCGTGCGTTTTTAGAAGTGATGGACGGTTCCTGCCGCACGCCGCTGGCAGCGCTGCTGTCCGTTCCCGACCCTGAAGGCCGCGCACGCTTTGATGCACTGTCCGCCGCGCCTGACGGCAGCCGCGTGGAGCAAGTTTCCTACCTCATGTCCATCCGCAACACCGCCGAAGCCCGCCATCTTGGCGAAACGGCGGGGCGCGATTTGCAGAAGAAGATGCAGTAACTAACCCGGCGCTTGCGGCAGCGGTTTCAAAAATCTGCCGCGGTAGGTGAATTGCTGTTCCATGCTGGCGAGTGTTTCCGGCGCGGGAATCCAGGGCATCCAGAAGTTATTGCCGATTTTTTTGTTGAAGGCCTCGAGCGACGGATCGCCAAGGCTGTCGACTTTTTTCGTATCAAGAAAATGCTGGATATCGGCGACGTTGAAGTCGCTGGCGATGCCCATCAGCGCGTCATAGCGCGCATCGGCATCGGCGGGATCAAGCCGCAGCTTTTCCAGCTTCGGGTTGCGGGCGGTGATTGCGGCCAGCAGTTCATCAAAACGCCCGTTCATCATTTCAGCGGAAATCTCCTCCTTGCGGGTGGCATGGGCCATAATTTCGGCATAGGCCTGAAGGTCGATGGGTGCGAGCCCTGCAGGCAGACGGTAATGCCCGGCAATATCGCGAAGGCCATAGCGGGCCTCGGTCTGCAGCGGCGGCTGGTGAAACATGGGGCGCGGGAAGGAGATTTTTACCTCCACCCCCACCACAGGGCATATGGCGCAGAGCGAGTAGTAGACACCGTAACGCAAGCTCTCTGTACGTGTCGCTTCGTCCTTGTAGAATTCAATGGTTTGCAGCATGTCAGTGACCAGATCATCCATCGCAGAATCTCCTTTCGCCAGCCAAGCCTCTATGGGGTATCATATTACCATAACCGATGTACTTGTGGGGAGAAAACTGAACGCTATCAGGCGCTTTGGCAGTTAATTATGTCTTTTGTACGCTTTCTATACACTCAACCGCCTGTTTTAAATCAATTGTTGACGCTTATCCGCTATGCTCGGATAACCACGATGTCAGGACATGAGACGAGACATGATAAAGGCCGGGGAGGCCGAAGCAGTGACAGGCACGAAAACACGCGGGATTCTTATTACGCGGCCGCAGCCGGTGGCAGACGAATTCGCCGGTAAACTGAAAGACGAAGGCTTTGACGTCTATCTGGCGCCGATGACGGAATATGTGGAGCAGCCCGGCTCCTGCGATGACATCGCCAATTACCAAGGGATCATTTTCACCAGCGCGCAGGCGGTGCATTTATTCGCCGCGCGCGAAGTTGAACGCTATATCGCGGTTTTCGCCGTCGGCGAGGCGACGGCGCAGGCGGCTAAAGATGAAGGCTATCGCCGCATCAACCTTGCGACCGGCGACAGCAATAGCGTTATCGCGCTTATTTCCCGCGAAAAGGCAAAATATGGCCTGAAGCGCATGCTGCACCCTTGCGGTGAAGATACCGCGCAGGATATTGGCGCTACGCTGAAATCCGACGGCATCTATGTCGACCGCCTTGTTGTGTACAAGGCAAAGTTCATGGAGCAACTGCCGGTCAGCGTGACCAAATCACTGCAGGACGGCGAAATTACCACCGTCACGCTGTTTTCCGCCCGCACCGCCGCAAACTTTACCCGCATGCTGCAAAGCGCAGAACTGGCGGGGGTTAGCGCGGAGCTGGAGGCCGTGTGCCTGTCCGACCGCGTTGCCGCCGAAATTAAAGGCGTGCCGTGGCGCGTGGTGCGCGTGGCGCGGGCACCGCACATTGAATCGGTGCTTGAAATTCTGCGCACCAAGGACGAACATAAGCCGCAAGGCCCCGTGCTGCTGGCGGAGCCCGTGATTACAGCTTTCGGCGGGCTGCGCCCGCTGGCCAACAAGCTGGATATCACGGCATCGACCGTGCAGGGCTGGCGCAACCGCGGGGTTATTCCGCAGTCACGCGCCGATGCCATTTTTGACGCGGCGCGCGCCGCGGGCATCGACTACAAGGGATTTATGTCGAACGACAAGGGAACGCCAAGCGCCATGACCGACGATAAAACCCCGAAGACCGACGCCGCCGGAAACCCCCTACCGCCGCGCCAGAAAACTGCAGCCCAGATTGCAGCGCAGGCGCAGAACGACAAGGAACGCCGCCGCGGGCAGGACCGCCGGTTGAAGCACGTGCCGCTGGATAACCGCGGTTTTGTGAATGCAAAAGATTACGTCGGCCCCGACCGCCGTGAGGGCATGGACCGCAGGTCCTACCACGCGCGGCAGGCGCACCGCATCAAGTCTGAAAAATGGTATTTCATCAACCGCTCGCTCATCATGGGTTCGTTGTTCACCATGTGCGTGCTGTATGCCGGCAGCTTTTTGATGGGCCCTGAACTGCTGGACTGGAAGCGGGAAGGCGACCAGGTGAAGCAGATGCAGGCGCGCGTGGACCAGATGAACCAGCGCCTGATTGATATGCAGACCGAAGCGCGGCAGAAACGCAGTCTTGGCAACGTCATCAACCAGCAGATCGAAAAGGTGGAGAATGCGGCCGGCAGCGTGACGGATACTGTCAGCAGCGCCGGTAACGCCGCCGCGGGCCTTGCCCAGTCGACCGAAACCGGACGCGACCTGACGGCCGTGCTGCAGGTGCTGTCCAACCTTAAATCCATGAACCAGACGAAGGCGGGCCGCACCGGCGCTGCCAATGCCATGGGCCAGCTGAAGGGCGCGCTTGCCGCGTCATCAACCGACCCCAACGGCATGAACGCGGCTGTCGCCGCTGCCGCAGGCCATGATAAAAATCTGGCGAAGCTGCTGGGCAACGTCAATGGCAATGACCTTGGCGCGGCGGCACTGCTGCTGACGTTAAATGAATTCCGCAGCAACATCGGCTCCTCCAAACCTTTCTCGCAGGATCTGGCGCTGATGCAGAAATATGCCGGCACCAGCCCCGAGATGCAGAAATCGCTGCAGCGCCTTGCTCCTTATGCGCAGAACGGCAGTTTGAGCCG
>JBBQWK010000135.1:0-5553 GCA_038210695.1 Alphaproteobacteria bacterium | reverse complement strand
AACCGGCATGGCGTAGCCGGCGGGGAAGGTCATTTCATCCAACCCCTCGGAAATCGTCAGCAGCTGCTGTCCGGTTTCGCCCGTCTTGTCCAGTTCCAGCCACGCATGGCAGAGGTATTCCGAAGATTGCGGCTGGCCCTTGTCGTCAACAATATCGACGCGGAATCCCTTGACCCAAAGCTTGCCCGTGCCGGCCTCCGGCATGAGCGAAACTTTTTGCGTTTTTACCGGCCCGGTCATCGAAATATATTTGCGGTCGATATGCACGGGACCGAGGTCATATGTGCTTTTCAGCGTCACGGAATCCTCAGGCGTCTCTGCCTGTGCCAATATCGGCAGCAGGCAAAAACCTGCCAGGATTGCCCATGTTCTGAATGCCGTCATAAAATTCCTCCGCCCTTTCATTATATCCGGTTTCGGCATCCGGTAAACGGCAAGTCGACCATTGCGTAAGTTATTGAACCGACGCTTCATTATGCTATAGTTTCAGCGCAATTTACAGGGAGACAGGCATGAAAGTGGCAATCGTCGGACGCGGGGTTTTCGGCACCTTTCTTGAGAAAGAGCTGGAGAAGCACGCGGAAATTACGGATGACGCCGATATTGTGCTGATCGCCGTGCCTATTTCCGCTTTTGCAGATGTGGCTAAAAAATATGCGGGACGGCACCTTGTGAACCTTTGTTCGGTCCAGCGTCAGCCGAATGATGTCTGCAGCCTCCACAGTGACCGCGTTACGGGGCTGCACCCCATGTTCGGCCCGCAGAGTCCGCCTACGAACCGCACCTGCATCGTCACGCTAAAGTGCGCGGAAAGTGAGGCCATCTTTGACCTGTTTAAAAAAATCGGCTGCGAGATTGTGACCCATAACGGCAAGGTTGAAATTACCGGGCAGGAACACGACGAAATGATGCGCAAAACGCATTTGCCTGTGCTGATGTTCGGAGAGCTTGCGGCCCTGATCGTCGAGCAGGCGAAGGATATTCCCGACAACTGCCTGCCCACCTCGTTCAAGCGATTGAAAGCGCTGGCGGAGCAAATGAAAGATATGTCGCCGGGCACGGTCGAAAGTATCAGGAGCAACCTTTGAAATTTTTCCGTTTCCTGTTTTTAGCTTTGCTGTTGTCCGCGTCGACTGGCGCGATGGCGGAGGAGGGCATCAGCAAGGTTTATCAGGGCGGTCCGGATTCGGCACCAGCGGCGAATATTCTTTTCATCGGCAATAGTTACACCTACGTCAACAACGTGCCGCAACTGGTGGCGCAGCTGGCGGATGGCGATGCGGCCTTGCGCTCGCATCTTGTTGTTCAGTCGGCGACGCGTGGCGGCAAGACGCTGCAGGAGCTGTGGGACGACGAACAGGTGCAGCGCCTTTTCGCCGCGCATCATTGGGATGTGGTTGTGCTGCAGGAGCAAAGCCTTTGGGCGACAACGCCCGCGCAAGTCGAGAAGACCGCAAAGTCTTTTCGTGCTTGGGTGAATGCAATCAAGGCGCAAGGCGGTCAGGCTGTACTGTATGAAACCTGGGCGCGGCAACCGCAAAGCTTCTGGTATACAGACCGTCGCTATGTCGGTTTGAAAAATGCCAAGGCCATGCAGGAAACAATCACGGCAGCCTCCGCCAGCCTTGCGACGCAGAATGGTGCGAAGCTGGCGAGGGTAGGGGATGCCTTCGCCAATGCGTTGAAGGCTGACAGCAAATTTCCGCTTTATAAAGAAGACAGCTCGCATCCTTCACCGATAGGGAGTTACCTTGCGGCGATGGTGCTGTATAAGGCCGTCACGGGACGCTCTTTGCCTGAAAATATTCAGCCGCAGATGCACATAACACCAAGAACTGTGGCCATCCTTGCCAAAATCGCTGCCGAAACGCCCTGAAACTTGATAATATCGGTCAAAGGATAACGGTTCAATGTCCCGCACCCATATTCCCGCCGTCGGCATCTCGCTGACAATCGCCGCATATTTTGTGATGTCGCTGTTTTCGGCGCTGAATAAATATGTTCAGGAGCTGGGCTTTCCTGCGTCGGAGGTTATGCTTTTTGATGGCTTCGTCGGCGCGTTCTGCATGATTGCAATTGCCCTGCAACAACGGGAATTCAGCGGCCTTAAAATGCGCAATGTGCCACTGCAGCTGGTGCTTATGGTGGTCAACGTTGCGGCTGGCTTCCTGATCTTTCAGGCTTATCCGCACCTTCAGCTGGTCAATGCCTACCTTATTTCCTTTACCGGCCCACTGATGATTACAACCCTCAGCTCGCTTGTCTTAAAGGAGCGCATTGGTGCAAAGCAGATTGTGCCCATTATCATCGGCTTTGCTGGTGTCATCATTGCTTTGGGGCCGCAGGAAATGGCCTTTAACATGGCGATGCTGAAAATGTTTGGCGGGGTCGTTCTGTTTTCTATCGCGCAGGTCATGGTGCGAAAAATGAGCGACAGCGAAAGCACATGGTCTTTCCCGTTCTATTTTTATATCGGCATGTTTTTTGTTTCCCTTGTCCTTTTCCATGCAGAGTTTGTCCTTCCGCAGGCACCGCGCGAATGGGCCTTAATGTCGATGCTCGGCGTGCTGGACGCGGCGTCGCTTGCTATGGTCTATCTGGGGCTCAAATTTGCCAAGGCTTCAACGGTGGTGCCGTTCCAGTATTCGGCGATGATCTGGGTCGTATTGCTTGACCTTGTTCTCTGGAACAAAGTGCCGGCACTACACACTTACATTGGCGGCACGATCCTGATTGCCGCAGGCATTTACCTTGCGGCTTTCTCGCGCCGCCGGCGGCCGCGCCGTAGACGTCCACGGCAGGATGTCATCGGTTGACATAAGATTGAAATTCAATTTTCATTGTCCCGCGGGGCGAAGCGGCGTAATTTTTCGTCATATTCAAAATTGAAATTTCAGGAGCCGCACATGCCGAACCGTTTTATCGTGCTTGCTAAAAACTCGGCCAATATTGACGAGCTGGTGGAGCAGATTGAAGCACTGGCGAAATCCGAAAAACGTCCCGACGTTAAAATTCTTGATGCCATGGCTGTTGTCGGCATCGCGGTCGTCCAATGTGATGCCGGCTTTGCACAGAAAATCAAGCAGCTACCCGCCGTCGATGCGATTGATGAAGACCGCTTGGCCGCGCCCCAGATCATGAAAAAGCCGCCCAAGGGGCCGATGTTCTGATGACCAAAAACACGCACCAAGCGGATAAACCATTTCAGTCTTTCAAAGACTTCTGGCCGTTTTATCTATCGGAACATAAGCAGCCAGTCACCCGGGCCATTCACCTTGGCGGCACAATCACCGGCCTTGCCTTGGCAGGCGCAGCGGTCGTTGCAGGTGTCTGGTGGTTGCCGCTTCTTGGCCTTGGCGCCGCCTATGGTGCGGCCTGGACAGCGCATGCGTTGATCGAGAAAAACACCCCCGCGACATTTAAATATCCGCTCTGGTCGTTGCGCGGGGATTTCAAAATGCTGAAGCATTTTGCCACCGGCACGTTGCAACAGGAGGTCGACCGGGCTCTTGGTTTTACTTCCGAAACCAAGCCCGCTGCCGAACGACCGGCCGCCAAGGCCTTGGCAAAGGTGAGGGGTCTTTCGGCTGCTTTCCGGAATACTATTCAAAAAACCTTTGAAGCACAGCCCCAAAAGCCGGTAAAAAACGCGCCAAAACCCTGATTTGGCCAGAATATTAGCGTTGACAAGCTTATATAAACCCTTATATTCACGGGCATTCCCGGGAAAGCGGGTGCAGGTCTTTTGGCCTGCAACCCCGTCATCTGCGTCGCAGGTGAACTACCAGGACAATTGAAAAAAGTGAGTTATATCAATGTCTAAACGTCCTCAAGTCAAACACAAAATCGACCGCCGTCTTGGCGTTAACCTGTGGGGCCGCGCCAAGTCGCCCTTCAACAAACGCGAATACGGCCCCGGCCAGCACGGCCAGAACCGCAAAAAGCCGACCGACTTCGGTATCCAGCTGCATGCGAAACAGAAACTGCGTGGCTACTACGCCAACATCGGCGAGCGCCAGTTCTACCGCTATTACGAAGAAGCTTGCCGCCGTAAAGGTGACTCGGGCCACAACCTGACGGAACTGCTGGAGCGCCGCATCGACGCGACAATCTATCGCATGAAAGTCGTGCCGACCATTTTCGCTGCCCGCCAGTTCGTCAACCACGGCCACGTTAAAGTGAACGGCAAACGCGTCACCATTCCTTCGCTGTCCCTGAAAGACGGCGATACCATCGAAGTGAAAGAAAAGTCGCGCACGCTGACTCTCTACATTTCGGCGAATGAAGCGACCGACCGCGAAGTGCCGGCTTACGTTGAATTCGATGCCAAATCGGGCGTCGGCAAATTCATCCGCGGCCCCAAATTCGAAGAAATTCCGTACCCCGTCCGTATGGAACCGAACCTCATCATCGAATTCTATTCGCGCTAAGCGACTGGAATTAATGCAAAAAAGGCCGTCCCTCCGGGGGCGGCTTTTTTTTGTGCCTTAACTGTTCTTAAAGTCCCGGCGACCTACAATTAATATAGTCAATTCAAAGGGAGCTGACTGTGCCGGAGACTGATAAATTACCTGCCGAAACGCCGCCAGTTGTCATGGCGCAAAAGGCGCGCCGCACGCTGATCGATTATAAGCTTTTTGACGATTACGTCGAATACACGATCAAGGACTCGCGCGGCGACAAGGCAAGTTTCAACACCCGCTACGACGAGCTGCCAAGCACCTTCGACTATCGCACCCTGCAGTTACGCCGCACGCGCATGCTCATCCCCGTTCTTCTGGTCATGCTGATTACCATTCTGGCGCTGTTCCAGGACCCCGCCCATTCGCTGGCGACTTTGGCAGGCTGCATTCTGCTGGGCGGAACAGCCCTTGGCCTTTCCTACCTGCTGCAAAACAGCCGTCACCGCGTCTACACGGCACTGCCGGGGAAGAGCGGCAAGATACTTGTCATGAAAGACAGCGAGCATGACCGCATCATTGCCGAGCTGGCGGCACGCCGCGTCAAGGCGCTTCGTCGCCTTGCTGTCATCGATAGCCTGAACACGCCGCAGGCCGAGCTGAAAAAATTAACCTACTTGAAAGATGAAGGCGCCATTACCGAAGAAGAATTTGGAAGCTACCGCCTGCGCCTCGGTCTTGCGTCGGAACAGGGCGCGAAAACGCCGAAGCCTGCCGGCGCGCCACTGACGTTAAACCAGAAAGCTTTTTTGTTTGATACCAGTTTCAGCTTCTTCGACCGTCACTTGGGTTTCATGCAGGATGATGGCGCGTTGAACGCATTCAATGTCTGGTATGCGGACTTGCCGCATTCGTCGGAATACCGGCGCTTTTCCAAACGGGAATCCTACGGTTTCCTCGTCTTTGTCGCCGGCATGATCATGGCGGTGGCGCTACTGAATATTCACGCCGGTGATAATTATTATATCGGCAACGAAGGGTTGATGCGGCTTTTGAAAGAAGCGGCTGTGTTTATTCCCGTGCTGGCGATCGCAATTTATATGGCGCAGCGGCAGACCCGCAAGGAATATACCGTTATTCCCGTGCAGAAAGG
>JBBQWK010000134.1:0-5573 GCA_038210695.1 Alphaproteobacteria bacterium | reverse complement strand
GGTTTTCAAAATTATCGTAGTTTTCGATGGTGAGGGCCACGCCGTTGGCGCAGGCCTCCAGCGTGACTTGCGCGACGCGGCAAAGTTCTTCATGCACCAGCGTCAGGCGCTCCGCCACTTTGCGGTCGATGGCGTTGCGCTCCGCTTCGCGCTTGCACCACATCAGCAGCGCGGAAGGGGCGTGGAAATCTGCCTGTTTGGATTGGGAGCCGGGGAAGATGCACTGGCGCAAAATATCAACGCGCCAGTCGAGGAGACTTTCAATCTCCGAGACGATCATGTCGGTCGATAATGTTTGCGCGTAGGAGACAGCCACGGCGAAAAAACCCAAAGAAATGAACGTCATTATTAAAAATAAACGCTACTTTCAGGATATCGCGGAAAGGTTAATTATACAACCCACTCTTTTTGGACAGCGTCTAAGGTATTGGTTTTAATCGCCTGCCGCACTTCCCGCATCAGGCGGTTCATGGTCGCGACGTTATGGATGGACAGCAGCTGCATGCCCAGCATTTCGCCCACGCGGAACAGGTGGTGGATATAGCTGCGGGAGTGGTTTTTGCAGGTGGTGCAAGGGCATGTGGCATCTACCGGATCCGCATCGCGCGCATATTGCGCATTACGGATATTCATGCGCTCCTTCGGCGCCCCTTTCACCATCGCCCAGCCGTGGCGGGCAATGCGGGTCGGGGAAACGCAATCGAAGGTATCAATTCCCGAACGCACGTTCGAAAATACGTCGATAAAGCTGCCGATGCCGAGCAGGTGCACGGGACGGTCCGGGTGTATCCACGGGGAGCACATGGCGACAACTTCATACATCTGCTCTTTGTGGGAGCCGAGGGAACCGCCGATGGCGGTCGCAAAGAAGTCGCGGCTGGCGGTGTACTCGCAGGATTCTTTGCGCAGGTCAGGGTAAACACCGCCCTGCACAATGCCGTACATTTTCTGTTTGCCGTCATCACCGCGCTGCCATTCGGCGAGCGAACGGTCACCCCAGCGCATGCTCATTGCCATGGATTTTTCGGTGTAGCTTTTGTCGACATGGAAGGGCGTGCATTCATCCAGCTGCACAATCAAATCAGCGCCGAGTTTGCGCTGGATATCCACCGCGCTTTCCGGCGTCAGGAAGAAATGCTTGCCGTCGACGTAAGACCGGAAAGCCGCGCCTTCTTCGGTAATCTTCAGAATGCTTTTCGGGCGCACATGGCCTTGCGGACGTCCCTTGATTTCATCGGCAACGCCGCCATGGCCGAGTGAGAAAATCTGGAAGCCGCCGGAGTCCGTAAACATCGGCCCGTCCCAGCTCATGAATTTATGCAAGCCGCCCATCTCGGCAATCAAATCCGGCCCCGGCGAGAGCATCAGGTGATAGGTGTTGGAGAGAATAATATCGGACCCCGCCTCCCGCAATTGCTGCGGCGACAGGCCTTTTACGGAAGCCTTGGTGCCGCAAAAGATAAAGTTCGGCGTTTCAATCGTGCCATGCGGCGTTTCATAGCTGCCGGTGCGCGCATATGAATTCGGGTCTTTGTGGGTGACGGTAAAGGAAAAAGGCATGGTTTGAAGCCGCTGGTTATATTGGAGCCAATAAAAAAGGGCGGAGAAAAACCCCGCCCTTTTTCAAAACAGCAAAGCGCTTAAGCGGCTTTTGCGGGTTTCTTGCCTTCGGCAGCTTTTTTCGCGGCGCGCTTGTCGGCCTTGACGGTCGATTGCGGGCGGCGTTTTTTCGGCTCGGGCTTCGGCTGTTCGCCGATTTTGTTCACGAGTTGTTTGCGGACCTTGCGCAGCGTCGGCACCAGTTTGGTCGGCGCGGTCGAGAGCAGGAAGGCATCGATGCCGCCCTTGTGCTCGACGGTGCGGATACCGTGGGTGGTTGCGGACAGGCGCACGTTGCGCTTCAGGCCGGGGCTGTAGAAAGAAGCGGCCTGCAGGTTGGGCAGGAAGCGGCGCTTATTCTTGTTGTTGGCGTGGGAAACGGTATTGCCGACCAGGGGGCCTTTACCGGTGATTTCGCAGCGTCTGCTCATGGTAATAATCCTTAAAACTTATCGCGGGACGCCTCGCGCCCCTCAGAATCCTATAGACGCAGCAACATATGGCAAGCGGCGGGGTTTTTCAACATATATTGTAAGAAACCGCATGAAATCGGCATTTTGTCGTTAACGACTTCAATTTTAAGCGAAAAGCGGGCTTATTCCACCCATCCTGCCCCTAAAATCGCCCCTGTGCCGGGCTGCTGAACCAGCACGGCGACGCCATCACCCGCGGGTGCGGCCTCGCTGCGGTTCAGCGGCCCTGCCGCCCAAAGGCCCAGCGCGGCGACGGAAGTGACGCTGTTGCGGTGGCGGCCCATGGTGCCGCTGTTCTCCCCGCGCGGAATATCATTCTCGCTGTGCTTCTTGTAGCCGAGCAGAATAACATCGGCATTCACGCCCGCGGTATCGGCATGGATCGTGACCTTGTCACCGTCGCGTTTCAGGCTGACGGGTATCCAGCCGCCCTGCCCCGCTGCCGCATCGATCGCATCATCCACCTTGCCACTGCTGGAGCCGACGACATCTTTCGCCCCCTGCACCACCAGCTGCGGCGTATAAACGCCGTCATGGTTCAGTGCATCCGCATAGGCGCCCTGCCGCGCATCCGCACCGGCGAAGCTCAAAGGGTCTGCCCAGCCAAGGCGGTTCCAGTAGGTGATGTGGTAGGACAGCGCCAGAATATCTTTGCGGTCGGCCAGGTCATTCAGCAGCGCATCCGCCGGCGGGCAGGAGGCGCAGCCTTGCGACGTAAACAGCTCCAGAACCACCGGATGCGGCGTTGCCGCCTGCGCCGATGAGGCGAGGAAAAGGGAGAGCGCCAGAGCGCCAAAGCGTAAATTGCGCATTTTCAATCCTTTACGTTGCTGCAAAAGGATATTCGGCCAAAACCGCCAAAAGGTTACTTACAGCTAAGGTTATTGCCGGTTATCAAACTCGACCGATGATTTGCTCACCCCCGGCGTATAGCAGACATCGCCGCGGACGATTTTCCCCGCGGCGGTTTTGGCAACAAACTGCGTGGCATAAAGGTCAAGCCCGCAGCCGAAACTGTCATAGCCGCCGATATGCACGGGGTTCAGGCTTAAAGCCTCCAGCGTTGCCTTGGCATCCGCCTCGTCCGTCGCCCAGAAAGGCAGCGACAGCAGGAGGATAATCACGACGGATATCGCGGCCCACAGCGCGAGCAGCTTCGTCATTGGCTTTTGAGGGGCATGTCACATAGATGCACAACTCCCGTCATAATGGCGAGCAGCGAAACGCTCGCCGCGACCACCCACAAAATAACCCCCTGCGCCAGCGGGCGGAAGCCGACGCTTTTGAGCGTCGCCAGCGTCAGGCTGCTGCCAATCAGGAACAGCGTCAGCACCAGCACGCGGCGCGCGACGGATTCAACCACATGACCCGCAGCCTGTAATTCAGGTATATAGGTCACGACTGCCGCCATGGCGAGGAAGCCGAGAATAAACCACGGCTTTTTCGGCCCCTTGCGCTTCCTGGGGTCGGCCATGTCATCCACCGGCGGCAGCGGCACGTAAATCATCGAAATCGCCAGCGGCACAATCCACAAGGCCCGCGCCAGCTTGACCGTGGTGCCGATGCGCAACGCCTCCGCCCCGTATTGCAGCCCCGCGCCGACGACGGAGCTGGTGTCGTGAATCGCAAGCGCGCTCCAGAGGCCGAATTGCTCCTGCGATAAATTCAACGCATGGCCGATAAACGGAAACAGCGCCAGCGCAACGGCATTGAGCAAAAACACCGTGCCCAGCGCAACCGATGTCGCCTGCGGCCGCGCCTGAATAACCGGCGAGATGGCGGCAATGGCGGAGCCGCCGCAAATCGCCGTGCCGCAGGAAATAAGAATGGACGTCTGCCAGTCCGATTTCAAAATGCGCCCGAGCAAAAGCCCCAAGCCCAGAATGGCGCAGATACCAACCAGCGTATAACCAATGCCGCGCATACCGACCGAGGCAACCTTTTCAAGGTTCATCCCCGCGCCAAGCCCCACGACCGACAGCGCCAGCAGCCACCGACCCGCCCGCGCTGTTTCTCCTGATACGGATTGCCCAGCACCACCGCAACCAAAGCCCCCGCCAGCAACGCCAGAAACGGCGGCATCCACGGCGTCAGGCAAAACGCGCCGAGCAGGATGAGGGCGGGGAGGAAGAGTTTGGTTTTTGTGTCGGGATTGATATTCATCACAATAATATACGCTTGCCTCATTCCGCGAACGAGCGGGAATATTTTATCTTTATGTAATCAAAATCTACCCATAAGCCCTTGCCCTGCCCCTGCCCCTGCTTTAAGTTTCAGCTTCCCCTTTGAACAGCCGATCAGGAGCCCCGCCCATGAACTTCCTCAAGAAGAAACTGCCCTCCAGCATTCCCGTGACGCCGCTGAATGCAGACGAGTTGGCAACATGGGTAAAAACACAGCCGGCGAAGGTGCAGGCCTGGGTCGCGGCTTCGGGCTTTACGGCGTCGAATGGCGCTGTGCTGTCCATCCCCGATGACAAAGGCGCGGTATCGCGCGTGTTGTTTGGCGCGGGCAAAGATGACAGCCTTTACACCTATGCGGACCTGCCGGCGAAACTGCCGAAGAATGACGGCGGCTATTTCATCGACAAGCCGATGAACAAGGAACGCGCAACGCAAGCCGCCCTCGGCTGGGCGCTCGGCTCCTACCAGTTCACCACCTATAAAGCCGCCGGCAAAAAAGACCTCGCCAATTTAGTGTGGCCGGACAATGCCGATAAAAAAGGCGTGAAATCGACGGCGGAAGCCGTCTTCCTCGTCCGCGATCTCGTCAACACGCCCGCGAATGACCTCGGCCCCGAAGAAATTGCCGATGCGGCGGAGAAGCTGGTGAAAAGCTTCAACAAGGCCAGCATCAAGGTTATCGTCGGCGAAGATCTGTTGAAGAAAAACTACCCCGCGATTTACGAAGTCGGCAAAGGCAGCCCTCGCGCGCCGCGTCTGATCGATATCCGCTGGGGCAAGGAAAAACACCCGCTTGTCACGCTGGTGGGCAAGGGCGTTGCCTTTGATACCGGCGGCCTAAACCTGAAGCCCGGTAATTCCATGGGCCTGATGAAAAAAGACATGGGCGGCGCAGCGCATGTGCTGGGCCTTGCGCATATGATCATGTCGGAAAACCTGCCGGTGCGCCTCCGCGTCCTCATCCCCGCCGTTGAAAACTCGATGGACGGCAACAGCTTCCGCCCGAGCGATATCATCAAGACCCGCAAGGGCATTTCCGTTGAAGTCGGCGATACCGATGCTGAAGGCCGCCTTGTGCTCTGCGATGCGCTGGCCGAAGCCTGCAGCGAAAAACCCGACCTGCTGATGGACTTTGCGACGCTGACCGGAGCTGCCCGCGTGGCGCTCGGCCCTGACCTTCCCGCCATGTTCTCAAATGACAAAAAAACCGCGCTTGCCCTGCTCGATGCCTCGGAGCGGACGCAAGACCCCTTGTGGCAACTGCCGCTGTGGCAGCCGTACAAAGACATGCTGAACAGCAAAATCGCCGATACCAACA
>JBBQWK010000133.1:0-5615 GCA_038210695.1 Alphaproteobacteria bacterium | reverse complement strand
AGTTTGCCGTCTTTTTTCGGGTTGCCGGTAAAGCCGTAGTCCTTCAGCAGCGCATCGAAAGCATCAGCCGTTTTGCCATCCGGCACCACGGCGGCGGTGAGCAGCAGGGTGGAGGCCGGCTGATGCAGACCTGAATCCGCCGCACGCACTTCAATGCGCTTGCCGACAACCGCGCCCGCTTCATCCCGCAGGTTGCAGATTTTGATGTCGTTATAAAGGAAGCTTTCCGCCAGTTCGTAATTGGTCTGGGTGTTGAGGCCCATGGCGGCCAGCTTGCGGAAGGTCGGCACGTTATCCTTCGTCGAGCGCATAAGTTTATCTTCCGCATCATAAGCGAAGTACATCGGCGCATCGAAGACTTGCGCGATATGGTTTTTCACCAGTTCAGCGGCGTTGGATGATTTGAGGAAGGCCGGTGAAATACCGCCGGAGGTGCCGTAGAAATCATAGTATTTACCGCGCAGGTGATGGTCTTTGCGCTCGTTATCATTGCACGAAAAACCGGCGGAGCTGTTCATGGCGGCGATCAGCAGCGGCGTCACGGCATAGCCGCGCACGGCCATGCGGAACATTTCATCATTGTCCTTCGGCGAAAAGCTGGTTTGCACGCCGGTGGTCAGCAGCGGAATATGCGTGACATCTTCGCTTAAGACATCGCGGATAACAGCAAGGCTGGTTTCCAGCCGCTCGCGCGGGACTTTGTTCTTCAGGGCGTCTTCCAGCGAGGTCGTCGGCAGGATACAGAACGGCGCGCGGGCGTAGCCGAATTTTTTGGCCTCGTTTTCAAACGCGACCAGATCCTGCTTCGATTGCGCGACAAGCTTGGCCGCATCGGAAACTTGCACAGGCGGGCTGGCGTATTCCAGCACACCGGAGGCTTCCAGCTGCGCGTCATAGCCTTTGGCTTTGAGGTTTGCATGCATCTGCACCATTTCGGCGGCGGTCGGAATAGCGGGGCGTTCCGCACCAGCTTTGTACAGCGGCATTTCAACTTCGAGCCCGACTTTGCCGTGGTATTTTTCCGGCGCGACCTGGTAGAGGCTCAACGCCTCCGCCTCGGTGTTGATGAGCTTGCTCTTGCCTTTAACGACGTCTGTCATGATTTTAGTCCTTAACAATCTATGGGGAAATATTCTTTATGCCGGCTGCCCTTACTTTCGGGCGCCTGATTGACTTACTGTTGGTTTCGGCTGGGAAGGCCTCTGAAGGACCTTCGAGAACATGATATGGCGGGGCTATCCGCCAAAATAGGCGTAGCTAAAATAAGGAGCAGCGATGTTTTTGTTGTTCGCCATGATGGAGGCAGGTTAGCAAGCGCGGCGTAATTCTGTCAAGTAAAAGACAGATTTATGGCATGAACTGTTCCTTGATCATGCGCTCGTCGAGGTTCATTTCAGGGTCGAAAAGCAATGATATTTCAACCTCTTCGTCCTGCCATACCTCGACCGATTCAACATCGCGTATTTCGGTGAAGTCGGCAACGGCGGAAACGGGCCGGTTGCGCGCTTCGAGGATGGAAAGCTTGAGTCGGGCGGAGCGCGGCAGCAGCGCGCCGCGCCAGCGGCGGGGGCGGAAGGCCGAGATGGGGGTGAGCGCCAGAATGCCCGCGCCCAGCGGAATGATGGGGCCATGTGCCGACAAGTTATAGGCAGTGGAGCCTGCGGGGGTCGAGAAAATGATGCCGTCGCAAATCAGCTCGTCCAGCCGCAGAATACCATCGATGGTGATGCGGAGCTTTGCCGCCTGCCGCGTTTCGCGCAGCAAGGATACCTCGTTCACCGCCAGCGCATCCTGCACCGCGCCCGTCATGGTGGTGACCTTCATGCGGAGGGGGTTGAGCGTGACGGTCTGCGCGGCTTTCAACCGCTCGATAATCCCCTGCTCCCGGTATTCGTTGAGCAGAAAGCCGATGGACCCGCGATTCATGCCGTAGACGGGCTTTTTGTATTTGATGGATTCATGCAAGGCGCGCAGCATGGAGCCGTCACCGCCCAGCGCCACAATCACATCGCAGTCTTCGATGGAGGTATCGCCATAGCTGCGGATAAGCTTCTGGCGCGCTTCAAGGGCTTGCGCGGTATCGGCTGAAAAGAAACAGGGTTTCATGATGTCACGCGACGGCGGCTGTTTTGTTGTCGAGCTTTTCGACAACATTGCACAGCTCCTGCACCACGGCGGTGACGAGGCTTTCGTCATCCCCCTCCGCCATCACGCGGATGAGCGGTTCGGTGCCGGATTTGCGCACCAGAATGCGGCCGGACTTGCCAAGGCGTGTTTCCGCCGCGCGCACGGCATCGGTGAAATCCTTGCCATCCAGCGGAATGGCGGTTTTGAAGCGCACGTTTTTCAGCAGTTGCGGCACCGGCGCAAAAACCTTGCAGACTTCGGATGCCGGTTTTTGCTGCTGCTGGATCACGGCCAGCACCTGCAGCGCGGCGATAAGGCCGTCACCAGTCGTTGAATAATCGCCAAGGATGATATGGCCGGATTGTTCACCGCCGACGTTGTAATCATTGGAGCGCATATGGTCGACCACATAGCGGTCGCCGACGGGCATGCGCTTCAGCTGCAGCTTTAAACCCTGCAGAAACCGCTCGAACCCGAGGTTGGACATAACGGTCGCAACCACGCCGCCGCCCTTCAGCTGACCGCTGGCGTGCCATGATTTTGCAATCAGCGCCATGATCTGGTCGCCGTCAATCACATGGCCGTGTTCGTCGCACATGATGAGGCGGTCGGCGTCGCCATCCAGCGCGATGCCGAGGTTGGCGCCGTGGCGCACCACCGTTTCCTGCATGACGCCGGGGGCGGTTGCGCCGCAATCCTTGTTGATGTTAGTGCCATCCGGCGCAACGCCGATGGAAATAACATCCGCGCCCAGTTCATACAAAACCCGCGGCGCGACTTTATAGGCTGCGCCATGCGCGCAGTCGACAACGATTTTCAAACCGTCAAGGCGCAGATTTTTGGGGAAGGTGCTTTTGACGTTCTCGATATAACGCCCGCGCTCGTCATCAAGGCGGCTGGCGCGGCCGAGATTGGCGGAGGTGGAGCGATGCGATGACAAATCCTCGCCGATCAGTTTTTCAATCGACGCTTCGACATCGTCCGACAGTTTGTAACCATCGGCACCAAACAGTTTAATGCCGTTATCGGAATAAGGGTTGTGGGAGGCGGAGATCATGACGCCGAGATCAGCGCGCAGCGAACGCGTCAGCATTGCCACCGCCGGCGTCGGCACGGGGCCGAGCAGCATGACATCGATACCCATGGAAATAAAACCGGCGGTCATCGCAGGTTCCAGCAGATAGCCGGAAAGGCGCGTGTCCTTGCCGATGACGACGCGGTGGCGGTGGTTGCCGCGGCGCAGCTGCACCGCTGTTGCCATGGCAACCTGCGTGGCGATTTCCGCCGTGATGGGATCGGTGTTCGCCTTGCCGCGAATGCCGTCAGTGCCAAAAAGTTTGCGTGCCATGTTGCCCTTGATGATCTTTGCTTTCCTATAACTAGCGAATGCCCGCCCGTCAGGCAACCATGGGCATGGCCATACATTTTCATAAACGTACGATTAAAGCCCTGAAAGCGGTCACTTTTGGTTACAGCCTTGACGCAACGCGTGACAGGCGTATAACCATAATCAAACATCAGGAAAAGCGTCATGAAAATCGAGAACAACGGCAATGTGCAATTCGAGCTGAAAGGCAAAAGCCTCGACGCTGCCAAGCGCCTGGTGGCGGAGCTGGAACGCGCCGTGCAGAAAAACCAGCCGCTGCAAAGCGGCCGCATGGATCATATCCAGGAAAGCTGGGCGCAGTTCTATGATGCCCTGACCAAGCGCTTGTCGAAAGAAGACCCTGCCCTGTTGCAAGCGACCGGATTGTCCTCACCCGTGACGCAAGTTTTTCAGGGCAAGCAGACGCTGCCGCGCGCCTACCTTGCCTACCCAGCGATTTTCGGTTCGCCGGAAAAAGAGCCGCGCTATTTTATGTATGCACCCGTGAGCCATGACGGAAAATATTTTACGCCAGAAGACGCCGTTGTGCTGACCGGCAAAAAGGCCGCAGCGGTAGATAACCTGCTGTTTGCCGGCGGGTGGCTGGGCAATGCGCCGCTGGTGTCGATGCGCAAGACGGGCGTTGCGACGCCTGCCGATTATGACCCTGCGCAAAACGACCGCCTGAAAAAACAGTTCGATTACGCCGGCACCCGCTCGCAGCTGTGCTTTATTGCCGGCGGCGAAAGCCTTGCCGCTGTGGAAGATTACCGCCGCCGCGAAAAAGAATGGCGTGCATCGCTTGAAAGCGTCACCGGCTTCGTCAATGCGCTGGTGAAGCAGCAATTCCCCGAAATGCTGAAATCGCTGCCTGACGGTGAAGAGCTGCGCTCCGGCGCCAGCTACCGCTATGGCGGCGGACTTGAGGGCAAGACGGAAATTCTGCTCTCCGTCCGCCGTGAAGGTAAAGATAACATCTGGAACGCCGGCAAAACCGTGCGGCTGCTGCCGAACCCGGCGTTTAACGCCATTGAAGCCCACGGCGGCGAATATACGCTGACGGCGCGGGACGATACGCCCGAAGGCCGAAGCTTTAAAATGCTGCTCGATTCCATTCCGCTGACGCCTGCGCTGTCGGACTATCCCGTCCTGCACGGCAACTTCGATTTCGAGCAGAACCAGATTGAAGCTGCGCTCGGCATCAACGGCGTCGTGCCGCAGGCCCGCGACCTCGGCGGTAAAACGATTTTGATTTATAATACGGATGATGCGGTGCAAAGCAGCTTCACGCCGAAGGGCGCAACGCCCCTGCCGACAGCCGCTTTCCAGTGGCTGCAGTCCGATGATGGCGACCGCAACACGGGGGCGACACCGCCGCCGATGCCGCCCGAGATTGCTGTATTGTTCCCGAAGGTACCTGCCAAAAAACCCGCAGCAAAAAAGCCGCAGCACTAACCAAGCGTGTTTTTGAGCTTCGGCTTCTTTTCGATACTGCCGATATCGGCACTGCCGCCGCGCTTTTTCAGCTCGTCAAAAGCGGCGCTGACGGGCTTCAAATCACCAAGGTCGTCAAAGCTTTTGGCATCCAGCGTTTCGGCATTGGTATCGAGGTTGCGGTAGATCGCGGTGCGTTCACGGGCCGAGAAATTGAAAATTTCGGTGATTTTATAGCCGATCGCTTCCTCGACGCGCACATGCGCGATGCGATCCTCCGACAGTTTTTGCCATGTATCGTTAAGGTCAATGACGGCGGGTGCTTCGGGCTTTTCTTCCGTGATGCCCATGCGGTTCTTCAGCAGCGCCGCAATATCCGGATGGTTGTTACGCTGCGCGAGGTAGAGCGGCGTGCGGTTGTCAAAGTTCTTGAGGTTAATGTCGGCGCCTTTTTCCAATAGGAACAGCACAACTTCCTCGTAGCCGCTTTCGGCGGCTACATGCAGCGCGGATTCGCCCTGGCGGTTTTTGGTTTGCATCAGCAGCGGGTTTTTCTCCAGCAAACGTTCCGCAATATCACGCGCACCCTTGCGTGCGGCGAGGTGCAGCAGGGAGCCCTGCCCGTGTTCCGTCGTTTTTACTTCGGCGCCTTTTTCAATCAGCGTATCGGCAATGTCGCGGTTACCGC
>JBBQWK010000132.1:0-5628 GCA_038210695.1 Alphaproteobacteria bacterium | reverse complement strand
AGAGCGTACTGGTCAGCAACCTGACGCCAACATCGGAGCCGACACGCGCCACGCTGGCGAAACTGGCGGATGTATTTACCCAGCGCGGCCATGGTTATGGCGCGCCGGAAACCATGGCCAAGGCGGAGCTATACCAGATGGTGCAGCAGCAGGCGCACATGCTCGCCTTCCTCGACTGCTTCCACATTCTCGGCTGGGTCGCGCTTTGCGTGGCGCCGCTGGCATTCTTTATCGTTAAAGTCGCGCCGGCGCAAAAGCCGGCGGAAGGCGCGCATTAATCCATAATTTGATAAATTACTATTTCTTCAAGCGCACATAGTGAGAAACTGTATTCGGCTTCTTGCCTGGACGTTCAGTTGCCTCGAATAAATCTTCGCGGCTCTGAATCATATCGATCAGCTTTTTAAATCCGAATTTGCGTGTATCAAAATCCTTGTCCAGTTTGTTCATGCGGCTTCCGAAGCTTCCTAAATGCACCCAGCCTTCCGCATCCGCAACTTCCCTGATTGCCTTTTTAAGAAAATCTACAGGAAAACTCATCAGAGATTTTTCCGCAACTCCCGCTGCCTTAACTGCTTTCGGTGACACTGTCACTTTTTTTGGTGATGGAGATGTTGTTTTTGGCTTCTTATCCGGCAAAAACTGTTCTACTTCGACAAAGGAAGTGCAGGCCTTTTGAAATGATAACGGCGTTTTTGCAGCACCAAATCCAAAAACTTTCAAACCATCTTCTTTAAGCCGCGTTGCAAGGCTTGTAAAATCCGCATCGCTTGAAACAACGCAGAAGCCGTCAAACCCGCCCTTATGAAGCAAGTCCATCGCATCTATAATCAGCATGCTGTCGCTGGCATTTTTTCCCGCGGTATTAGAAAACTGCTGTATGGGCTTTATACCAAATTTGCGCACGTTTTCTTTCCACCGCGCATTATGCGGGGTGGTGAAATCTCCGTAAATGCGTTTTACAACAGCATCTCCAAGTGTACCAATATGGCGTAACAATCCATCCATGATAACGTCTTGAACGTTATCGGCATCAATAAGGACGGCGAGGCGGGGAATATCGTTCATCTCAATATCCCCTGAAAAATTTGGTGGTTACAAAAACGCCACTTCCGTGAAGCTACGAAGCTTGCGGCTATGCAAACGCCCTGCTCCCATGGCTCTAATTTTTTCCATGGTGAGGACGCCGATTTTCAAGTGTTGCTCGACGCGTTCGCGGTAAAAAGTATCCGCCATGCCGGGGAGTTTTAACTGACCGTGCAAGGGCTTGTCCGAGACGCAGAGCAATGTCCCGTAGGGCACGCGGAAGCGGAAGCCGTTGGTGCAAATAGTCGCAGATTCCATGTCGAGCGCAATCGCGCGGCACTGGCTGAGGCGTTGCACGGGGACGGATTGTTCCCACAGTTCCCAGTTGCGGTCGCTGACAGTTGCAACCGTGCCGGTGCGCATAATCTTTTTCAGGTCATAGCCCTTGAAGCCCGTGACTTCCGCCACCGCCTGTTCCAATGCGACCTGCACCTCGGAGAGAGCAGGAATAGGAACCCAGATCGGCACGGCATCATCCAGTACGCCGTCATCCCGCACGTAACCGTGGGAGAGGACATAGTCGCCAAGCTTTTGCGAGTTGCGCAGACCCGCGCAGTGACCCAGCATCAGCCAGGTATGGGAGCGCAGCACGGCCACGTGGTCGGTAATTGTTTTCGCGTTGGACGGGCCGACGCCGATGTTGATCAGCGTAATGCCGGTGCCGTCTTTACGCTTCAAATGGTAGGCGGGCATTTGCGGCAGGCGCGGCGGCTTTTGGCCTTCCGGCGGCTGGTGACCGGGCAGGTTTGCGTTATGCGTCACAACGTTGCCGGGTTCGACAAAGGCCGAATATTCATCGTTGTGGTCGGTCTGTGACGGGTCCTGGCTTTTTGCCATCAGCGCATGTGAATCGCGGATGAATTCGTCGACGTAAAACTGGTAGTTGGTGAACAAAACGAATTTCTGGAAGTGCTCCGCCGAGGTGCCGGTGTAGTGCTTCAGGCGCTGCAGCGACAGGTCAATGCGCTGCGCCGTGAACAGGGCCAGCGGCCCCGGCTCGCCCGGGCGCACGGTGTGTGTGCCGTTCGGCACGGTGTCATCCATATGCGCCAGATCGGGCTGGTCGAAAATCATCGGCAGCCGCGCGATGTGGTCGGCGTTGAGGTCACGCTCGAGGTGGAATTTATCGCCCAGCGCGAAATGCAGCGGAATTGGCAGTTCCGAAACGCCGACTTCCAGCTCCGACTGCGGGTGGTTGGTCAGCAGCAGCGTGAATTGCTCGAGGTAATAATTCTTGTAAAGGTCCGGCCGCGTCAGCGTTGTCGAATAGGTGCCGGGGCGGGAGATGAAACCGTAAGACAAGCGGTTATCAACGCTCGGGCCCTTCGTCGTCGTGATGGAGACGTAGGGATAGTTGGCGCGGATGCGCACCTCGTCCATCTCGTCGCGGCCGAACATTTCAAAGGCGGCGCGCAAGTAGTTGGTGTTGGCGGTGTAGATTTCATTCACCCAGTTCCATGCCTTTTCAGGGTCTTTGAAACCCCTGGTCGTCATAAGGCCGTCTTTGATGGGTGATGGTAACTTAGATCCGATGAACAATTGAGTCTAACCCCGTTAATCCTGCGGCGTAATCCTCGGCGACGAAGGGTCGCAAGTCATCCACGCCTTCTCCTATACCTATAGCATGAACTGGTAAACCAAACCTTTCTACTAATGAGACGAGGACGCCGCCCTTCGCGGTGCCATCAAGTTTGGTCACGATCAGTCCCGTTATGTTAACGGCCTGCCTGAAAAGGTCCACCTGGCTGTGCGCATTCTGGCCGACAGTCGCATCCAGCACCAAAATCGTCGCATGCGGCGCATCGGGAATTTTTTTCTGGATGACGCGGACGATTTTCGATAATTCTTCCATCAGGTTAGTTTTGTTCTGCAGCCGCCCTGCTGTATCAATCATCAGCACATCAACGTCCTGCTTCAGCGCTTCATCAAGCGCTTCGAAAACCAGCGCCGCCGCATCCGCACCTTCTTCTTTCGCGATGATGGGGCAGCCGATGCGCCCTGCCCAAACCTTCAACTGTTCGACCGCCGCCGCGCGGAAAGTATCCCCCGCCGCCAGCATAATCTTGCGGCCTTCCGCCTTGAACTGGTGGCCGAGCTTGCCGATGGTGGTCGTCTTGCCGGTGCCGTTGACGCCCGCGACCAAAATCACAAACGGCTTGGCATATTTGGTGAACATATTTTTTTCGGCTGGTGCGAGGATTTTGGCAATTTCCACCCCAAGCGTTGCCTTCACTTCATCCGGCGTGACTTCGGTACCGAAGCGTTCTTTTGAAATGCCGGCCACAAGGCGCGCCGCTGTTGCGGGGCCAAGGTCGGCGGTGATGAGCAGGTCTTCAAGATCCTGCAACATGGCGGCATCAAGTTTCTTTTTGGTAAAAATATCCGAAATGCCGGAAGTGATTTTGACGGAGGACTGGAACAGGCCTTCCTTCAGCCGCGTATACCAGCCCTTTTTCGACCGCGCCTCGTCCATCGGCTTGGCGACCGTCGTATCGGCATCTTTTTTCTTGAAAAACCAGACCATAATTCAAATTCCCTGTTGAAGTGCTGAATATACATCAACCCGGACGGATTGCCAGCCTAGCCGAGGAGTTCGGCATAAACATCCATCGTCAAACGCCCCATTTGCGCGGTGGTAAAGCGCTGGCGCACGTTTTCAAGCGCTTTTACGGCCATTTCCTGCCGCTGTGCGGGTGTCAGCGCCAGCACCGCAGACATTGCCTTCGCATAGGCCGCAACATCGCCGGGCGGCACAAGCCAGCCTGTGACGCCGTCTTCCACGGTTTCGCGTGGACCGCCGTGATCGGTGGTGATAACAGGAACGCCCATGGCCTGCGCTTCCACCGGCACGCGGCCGAAACCTTCGGGCACAATTGTGGGGCACAGCACAACATCCGCCAGTTTATAGGCAATCGCCATATCGTAACTGCCGATAACAACCTTGCCCTCCAGCCCTGCGGCGCGGATATTTTCCTCAAGCTCCGAGCGGAAGGAAGCCGTGCCAGTGTTGGAGGTCAGGAAGAGGCAAAAAATATCATGCCGCCCCAGCGTCTTTAGCGCGTCGATGGTGAACTGATGCCCCTTGATACGCGTCAGGCGTGCCGGCAGCAGAAAGACTTTCGCGCCATCGGGGATTTTGAAATGTGCGCGCGCTTCTTCAACCTGCGCCGTACTCACTTTTCCGGCATCGAAACGGTCAAGCGGGATGCCGCGGTGAATGACGCGCAGGATGCTTTTGTTGACGCCATAATTTTGGACAAGGTAATCCGCCAGATAGGCGGAAACCGCAATCACGCGCTCGCCGCTGGCGATGGAGGAATTATAAAAACGCTTCAGGCCGCCGCTGATTTTATGTGCCGAATGGCAGCTGGTGACAAACCGCGCCGCCGTGCCCTTGACCGCATATTTCGCGCTCCATGCCGGGGCGCGGGAACAGGCATGAACGACATCGATTTTATAATCTTCAATGACCTTGCGGATGAGCTTGATATTGCGTGCAATGGCGACAGGGTTTTTGCTGTTCACGGGCAGTTGCACATGAATGCCGCCCGCGGCTTCTATCTCCTTCACGCGGGAACCACCGCCGGAAATGACGATGGATTTACCCCCCGCCTTCACAATCTCGGCACTGGTGTCGACAACCCCCTGCTCCACCCCGCCGACATTCAGCGCCGGCAGGATCTGTACGACGACCGGCTTGCGGCCTTCGGCAACGAGGGACGCGAAAGTCATGCGACGCGGCCGATCAGCTTGCCGTTTTCGACGCCGGTCATTTCCACATCGACAAGGCTGCCGAGGGTGACATCGGACGAAACCTGCACTTCGCTGAAGTAGGCGGTGCGGCCGGTATTGCCCTTTTCGACGAGGACGGGAAGGGTTTTGCCGACCAGTGTCAGCAGGTGTTTTTTCACCTGTTTCGCGCCGGCTTCACGTAAAATTTTCGCGCGGGCTTTGCGGAGGCCGCCTTCAACCTGCGGCATTTTCGCGGCAGGCGTGCCAGGGCGCGGGCTGTAGGGGAAGACGTGCAGGAAGGTCAGGTCGCATTCCGTCACGGCCTTTAACGTGTTCTCGAACATCGCATCGGTTTCGGTCGGGAAGCCGGCAATAATATCGGCACCGAAAACGATATCGGGACGCATCGCGCGCGCGCGGTCGCAAATTTCTTTTAAATGATGACGCAGGTGACGGCGCTTCATGCGCTTCAACACCATGTCGTCCCCCGCCTGCATGGAGATATGCAGGTGCGGCATAAAGCGCGGTTCTTCACCAATCAACTGCCACAAATCTTCGTCAATCTCGACCGGGTCGAGCGATGACAGGCGCAGTCGTTTCAAATCCGGCACCAATGCCAGCAGCCGGCGGATCATCTGGCCTAGGCGCGGTGCGCCCGGCAGGTCAGGCCCGTAGGACGTAATATCAACGCCCGTCAGCACCACTTCGTTATAGCCCCCGGCAACCAGCTTTTTCACCTGATCGACAATTTCACCCATGGGGACAGAGCGTGAATTACCGCGGCCGTAGGGGATGATGCAGAAGGTGCAG